>JAIRQO010000054.1 GCA_031256435.1 Cellulomonadaceae bacterium | reverse complement strand
TGGGGTGGTGGGTGGGGGGGGGTGTGGTTTCGGGTGCTAGGGTGGGGGGGTAGGATGGGGTGGTGGTGTGGGTTCGGGGGGTGCGGACGGCGTCGGGGGCGACGGCTGTTCAGATTGCTGAGTATGTTGGTGGGCGGCGGCGTATTGTGCGGCATGTGGGGTCTGGTCATGATGATGTTGCGGTGAATCTGCTGGTCAGTCAGGCAGAACGGCTGTTGAGGGATGATCGGCAAGGGGAGTTAGATTTGGGTCTGGAGTCGTTGGCTCGTCCTCGGGGTAAGTTGCCGGTGAGGTCTGCGGAACCGGTGTTGTTTGGTGTGGAGGGGAAAGCCCCTGAGCGGGTGTTGACTCGGCAGCCGGTGGTGCGGAAGACTTCCTCGCGTCTGTTGTTTGATGTGATTGGGAAGGTGTATGACGATCTGGGGTTCGGGATTGTTGATGACCAGCATTTCCGGGATTTGGTGATCGCGCGGGTTGCGGAACCCACGTCCCTGTTGGATGTGGATCGTGTCCTTGCTGAGATGGGGCGACAGACCGCGAGTTATCGCACGCGGAAGCGAACGTTACGGCGTTGTGTGGATGGTTCCTATCGTGATCTTCTGGTACGGGCGGCGTTCACGCAGGCTTCTACGTACGGAGATATGAGTTTGTGTCTCTATGATGTGACAACCTTGTATTTCGAGGCAGAGAAGGAAGACGATCTGCGCAAGATGGGGCTGTCGAAGGAGCGGCGCGTGGATCCGCAAGTCGTGGTGGGGTTACTGGTGGATAGACAAGGCTTCCCCTTGGAGATCGGGTTATTCGAGGGGAACAAAGCTGAAACGCTGACGTTACTGCCTGTGATTGAGGCGTTCCAGGCCCGGCACAACATTGAAGGACTCGTGGTGGTCGGTGATGCGGGAATGCTGTCACGCACGAACCTGACGGCACTGGACGATGCCGGGTTGGGATTCATCGTCGGGTCCCGACAGACTACCGCCCCCTTGGATCTTGTATCTCATTTCCGATGGCACGGCACCTATTTTGACGATGGACAGATCATCGATACCGTCACCCCGAAACATCGCAACACCACACAGGTCAACGATCCGATGTTTCGTGCCGAACCAGTATGGAATCCTGAACAGTACCCGAACCAGTGGCGAGCAGTGTGGGCATACTCAAGAAAACGTTTCGTTCGCGATAACAAAACCCTCAACCATCAAGAAAATCGTGCCCTTGACGTGATCGAGGGACGCAAACCAGCCAGAAAACCACGATTCGTGAAAACCTCCGGCGCCACCTCAACCATTGACGACACCCTGGTAAAACGAGCCCGAGCCGTCGCTGGCCTCAAGGGATACGTCACCAACATCCCCGCCAGCCTGATGCCCGCCAGCGAGGTAATCTCCTCCTACCACGCATTATGGCAGGTAGAACAATCATTCAGAATGTCGAAAACCGACCTCCAGGCACGACCAATGTTCGTCCGCACCCGCGACTCCATCGAAGCACACCTCACCATCGTCTTCACAGCACTCGCCATCGCCCGCACCATGCAACAACGCACCGGGCTATCCATCAGACGAATACTGCGAGAACTCCGCCCCCTACGCAGCGCCACCATCGAACTCGGCGGCACCCTCCACCACATCCCACCAGAACTCACCGAAAAAACCACCACCTTGTTACAAACACTCGGACACAGGCACTAAACCAAATGGCCCAAGTCAGGTGGCTCAGCCCGCCCTGGTGTAACAGCATCCTCGTTGCGGCCTTGGCCGCGAAGTCTCCGCTCCGCAACCCTGTCAGCCCCCTCCGCGTCCTCCACGCGTTGGGGGCTGCTGGCGTTCTGTCCTGGTGCCTTGAGCAGGATCCTGCTTATGACGTATCAAACAGTGCGTGAATGATGTTGTTAAGCAAGGTTTTGCTGCCCTCAGGCAATAATGTAGCGGGTATCGCCTACGGCAATTTCTACGGAGAGGTGCCCACCAAGCGCTTCGGCGTACCTGCGCAGGGTTTCCAAACGAGACCGTTCGGCGCCTCCGGATTCAATCTGTGAAACTCGATTTTGGCCAACGTGCATTGCCTCAGCCATGTCAGCCTGGGTCATTCCTGCTTGAGAGCGTAATTCCCGTAATTGCCACGCACGCTGACGTTCGCGGAGTTCGGCAACGGCAGCGGAGAGAGCGTCAGGGTTGACTGGACGAATACGATCCAGGTCTGCCAGAGTTGTGGTCATCGTTGTTTCCTGCCTTTCTTTATTGTGGCGATGTGCTGATCGAAGAGTTGGTCCGCGATGGGAATAGCCTTGCGGTACCACCGTTTCCATTGCCCAGATTTGTCACCAGCGAACAGCATGATCGCTGCGCGCCTAGGGTCAAAGGCAAACAGGATGCGTATTTCACTCCTGCCTGATGAACCGGGTCTCAGTTCCTTCATGTTTTTGTGTCGGGACGCGGTCACAGAGTCCACCAACGGTCGCCCGAGTTGAGGCCCTTCCTCAGCCAGAAGGGTGAACGCTGCACGCACCTGGGTGTAGGTGTCATCATCAAGGGACATGAGCCATTCCTCGATGTGCCCCCAATTGATGTGCCATTGCATAACATAAGTATAGCATGATGTAGTGATTTTACCTAGCCCTCGGCACTCCCGTGGCTCAGGCCGCCCTGGTGTAACATGTCATCCCATGACCACTTCGGCTCCCTCCACGTCCTATGGCGCGTTGGGGGCTGATTGGGTGATGGGGGCGGATGGTCTGCGGGAACGCTCGGCGGCGCGTGTGCTGGTCATATCCTGCGACGATAGTGTTCTGCTGGTTCGTGGGCATGACGCGGACCTCCCCTCGCGTAGCTGGTGGTTCTCCGTGGGCGGCGGAATTGACCCAGGCGAGACGCCACGGCAGGCGGCAAGCCGGGAACTCCACGAGGAAACAGGACTGGTGTGTCCGCCCGAGGACCTCGAAGGCCCGGTCCTGACCCGAACAGCCCTGTTTCACTTCTACACGGAAACGTGCCGCCAACACGAAACATTCTTTGTGGCGCGGGCTCCCCTTGGATGGGAACCGGAACGCAGCGGGTGGACAGACCAGGAAAATAACCTCCTGGATGAACTCGCCTGGTTCACGGTCGAGGCGTTGCGCGCCGAGCAGCGCGAGGTGTTTCCCCATGATCTTCCGGACATCCTGGACGCACTCGCAGCAGGATGGGATGGCACCACCATCCACCTCGGCACGGAGAATGATGACGAAGGGCTGCGGCTGAGGAACTCCGGCGCTGAGTGAATCGAGAACCGAGTAATTCCGGCACGGAGTAATTCCAGCGATTCCTAGCGCTGCTCCTCCCACCAGGCCAGCGCCGGGCGGCATCGTTCAGTCCCGCATCACGCAAGCCTGCACCGCGCAATCCCGCATGGCGCGGGGCTGCAACGCACTCGCCCCACTCGATATGCTGGACGGGTGCCCCTGACCGCCGAGAATGGCCTCTTCCGCTGCGATACCGCGCGGACCTCCTACTGGTTCCGCGTGACCACCTTTGGCCACCTGGAACACCTGTATTACGGCCCGCTGCTCGGTGACGGAGCCACGGCGGATGCCATGGCCCTGAAGCACACGGCCGAGATTGGCACCACGGTGGCCTATGACCAATCCGATCTCACCTACAGCCTGGATGTGCTGCCCCTGGAATGGTCCGGTACCGGATACGGCGATTACCGCGTAGCGCCGATTGAGGCACTGATGCCGGACGGCAGTTATTCCTGTGATTTCACCTATGTGTCCCACAGGATCGTTGACGGTGGCGAGCCTATTGACTGCAATCCCAGGTCAGACGCCGCCCCAAACACCGGCAGAGTTCCAAACACCGGAAGAGTTCCCAGCGCCGGCAGCCTTCCCACTACTGATCCACTTCCCACCGCAGACAGTCCCACCCACACCCTCGTGGTGGTCATGCGCGACGATTCCACCGGCGTCATCTGCGAGTTACGGTATTCCGTGTTCTTCGACGCTGACGTGATTTCCCGCCGAGCATCCATCATCAATCCCTCCGGCAAGAAGCGCACCGCACTGTCCCTGCGGAACATCGCCTCAGCCATGGTGGACCTCCCCAACAGGGACTTCACCATGACCACCTTGGACGGCGGATGGATCAAAGAAACGCACCGCCATGACCGCCACCTGCAATACGGCCAAACGGTCAACAGTTCTACCACCGGGTCCAGCAGCAACCGCCACAATCCCGGATTCCTGCTCGCAGAACACGGAGCCACGGAAGATTCCGGCTGGGTGTTTGGATTCAACTTGGTGTACTCCGGCAACCATCGCAGCGTGGTGGAGGTTGCCAACCATGATCTGGTGCGCATCACCCAAGGAATCAACCCGCACTGCTTTGAATGGACACTGCAACCCGGAGATCGGTTTGATGCACCGGAAGCCGTGATGACCTTCTCACAGCAGGGATACAACGGAGCGAGCCAGCAGTTCCATCGCTTTGTCAATGACCATGTGGTGCCCGCCGCCTGGCGGCACACGCCGCGCCCGGTGCTCATCAACAACTGGGAAGCGCACTTCTTCACGTTCACCGAATCCAAGTTGCTGGACCTCGCCAAGGGGGCTGCGGACCTCGGTGTGGAACTCTTTGTGCTCGACGACGGCTGGTTTGGCAAGCGCAATAGTGATACCGCAGGCCTTGGTGACTACAGCGTGAACCGCAAGAAACTTCCCGGTGGCCTGGGTGGTTTTGCCACAAAATTACGCAGGCTCGGCCTGGACCTTGGCCTGTGGTTTGAGCCGGAAATGGTCAATGAGGATAGTGACCTGTACCGCGCGCACCCTGAGTGGGCACTGACCACCCCCGGACGGAAAACCACGCAGGGGCGAAATCAACTGGTGTTGGACCTGGCCAACAGGGACGTGCAGGATTACATCATCAGGAACGTGTCCGCCATTTTGGATGAGAATCCCATCCGCTACGTAAAATGGGATATGAACCGGCACATCTCGGATTGTCTATCACCCACCTGCCCTCCGGGCGAGTTCTTCCACCGGTACACGCTTGGTCTGTACCGGGTGCTCAGGGAGATATTCACTCCCCGGCCAGACGTCCTCTTGGAGAGTTGTTCGTCGGGCGGAAACCGCTTTGACCTGGGAATGCTGTGCTACTCACCGCAGGTGTGGAGTAGTGATGACACGGACCCGGTGGAGCGGTTGGCCATTCAGCAGGGCCTGAGTTACCTCTACCCGCAAAGCACCATGGGTGCCCACGTGTCCACGGCGCCGCATCAGCAGACCCTCCGGCCTACACCGCTCAGCACTCGTTTCAACGTGGCAGCGTTTGGCGTGCTGGGCTACGAGTTGGACCTGAAATACGTCACCGGCCTGCACAAGAAGGAGATCAAGGAACAGATTGCCTTCTACAAGGAGCACAGGGAGTTGCTGCAGTTTGGACAGTTCAGCCGGGTCAGCAGCCCCAACAACAAAGCCAACAAGGTCCAGTGGCAAGTGGTTGCGGAGGACGGCCTCGAGGCAATCACCGGCTTCTATCAAACCCTCGCCCAAGCGTCCGAGGGGTTCGATCAGCTGCAGGTTCATGGACTGGCCCCAGATCAGACCTACGTCATGGAAACCAAGCCGCAGTACTTGTACCTCAGCCGGTTTGGGGAGTTGTTGAAGCACATTCTCCCCGTGGAACTGAACCCCAACGGAGCCATTCTGCGCACGGCAGGCAAGTTCTACCGCCTCACCGATTGCGTGGAACGGTATCAGGCCGATTCCATATCACTAGCCTCTGGCATCATGCTGAGTAACCAATTCGTCGGATCCCATTACAACGAACACACCCGGTTGCTCGGAGATTTTGGTAGCAACCTCTACGTCACAAAGGCTCAATGATGACTGACAACGCCGTCCCCACT
>JAIRQO010000052.1 GCA_031256435.1 Cellulomonadaceae bacterium | reverse complement strand
AAGTTATTCTCACGTGGCAGTTTCTGGGGTGGTGGTTGGGTTGGGGACCATCGCCACCGGAGGTCTCATTCTCGCCGGGTTACTCTTGTGGCGCTATGGACAGGGTGGTGCCGTATGGCCGGGGTTTTGCGTGGGCTTTTGCCGGGCTCATCGTGATCGCACTGCTGCTGGTCGGCGCGGGAAGCCTTGCATCAGACAATCTTTGGTTGGCGGCGGCAGCGTTCGTGACTTCGATTGCCTTATCGGCGTGGCTGGTGTGTGAATGGCGTGTGGACGAACATGGGTGGTACACGTAGGTCCTTACCACAGCGCGGCAGGGTCCTCCGGCGTACTCAGCACTGGTTCGATCAGCACTGGTTCGATCAACGCAGCGCCGTTGTTGCGTACGTTTCCCACGGCTGCGCCTACCGCTACGGGAGTGAGCGTGGGTTCGGGAATTGCTGCGACGAGCCCGCTGATATCCGTCTTGGCCGTGAGGTGAGGATCGAGCCAATCGCCCACCATGTCCAGGGGTATCACTAATGGCGTGCGGTCATGGATCTGGCCCAATGCGTCGGTGGCGGCCGTGGTGATGATGGTGACCGTTTGGAACCACGATGCCGGGTCATCTTCGGGCAGCGCGGGGTTGCGCCAGAACTCGTAGAGTCCCGCTGCCGTCACCAGTTCCTGGCGTGGATCATGCAAGTAATACGGTTGCTTGGCGGTGACCTTCGTGCGCGACTGGCGTTGTGGGGCTGGCACCTTCTGCACCTGCCACTCGTAGTACCCGTTCATGGGGATGACGCACCGGCGTTTGATGGCGGCACTGCGGAAGCTGGGTTTCTCCAGGAAAGTTTCCACTCGAGCGTTGATCATGCGTGCGCCTGCACTGGGGTCCTTCGCCCAACTCGGCACCAGCCCCCACCGGAAGGTGCGGAGTTCGCGGAGGAGATCCTGTTCTTCCACCCGCGCTGTCACAGCTCGGACAGCCTGGGTAGGGGCAATATTCCACGAGGGCTCTAATGGATCGTCGATCACGTCACGGACGCTGACAATGCGCGTCAGCCCGTCGTCGTCGGTGAACCGCACAAATCGCCCGCACATAACTCCAGTGTGACAGAGCGTCCACCTACAGCGGCTCCGTTCACCACGAGTTCGACATGATCCTGCCGGTGATAATGTTCCTGAGACTATTCCCGTTTCCGTGAAAGTCACGTTCCGTCATCATGCTCTAGTGCCCGTCGAATGCGATGAAGAGCGCCTAGCGAGAATTCCTCACGGCCCTTCAACCAATCTCTGACGTAGAATACAGCAGCCTTCCAATACAGGTCCTTGACGAGTTGGAGAGTAGTGTAGACAATGAGGCATTCCGCGAGGGGGTTCGGATAGACGAGTGCAATGGTGAAAAGGATCCGGAGGGCAAAGAGGAGGACATCAAGCGTTCGAACATCGTTCATACTCCTGATATGTGTTTTGCCGAGGCTTCTGGTCCGGAAGGAACGATCGCTCAGGTCTACCCGTGAAGCCATGTACTTTTTGAAGGCGCTCATGGTTACCATGTGGGATTACGCACCAAGTCTGGTCACTCATTCCAACTGCATCGGTGGAACTAAGCCCGTCGTCACTTGCTGCGCACGTTTGCCGAAGCCCGCCAGGGGCAGCCTTCGACACTCCACTCGCACATTACTGAAGCCCGCTGCGCGGCATTGCGACGGTAGATCGGGATACCGGGGCGACGATGGGGATGACGGCCACAGCGCCTACTGCACGTGGCCTACTGCAATTGAGTCGGCGGTACCAAACCTGTCACGTCAGTGCTCGCCGGTGGCGAGCACTTCGCCGCACACCCTTCCCGGTGGTCAGGCTGCACGACGGTACATCGGGTTACAGGGCGACGATACGCCTACTGCAATTGTGTCGGTGGTACTAATCCAGTGACGTCATACACTCGCAGGCCGGGTTGCTTGGCTGCACACTTCTGAGCCAAGGTAATGGCCTCGTCATGGTCGAGGATGATGGGGTTGTTACGCTTGTTGTACATACCATCGCGAGCACAGGTGAATGCTGGCCCTTCACTCATCCCATCAAGTCCTACCGACTTCTTGTATTCACCGTTAACCTGGGTGCTGTACTGGACAATGAATACTGCCTCAACTCCGGCATTTCGCAGTGAATACCATGAGTCTGATGCCGACTCACTATTATCGAAACTCAGTTTTGATAAGTCATCAAGAACCGCCTGCGGCAACGGTTGATCCACGTCAATCACCACCGCACTGCCATCTTTCGCCCGATAAAGTGAATTCCCATCGTGGGTAGTGAAGACTTCGTAATTCACGCTCCACCCATCTCCTGAATTGGTGCGGTTTTCAATTGAGACCCCACCGTTGTTGACCTCATCCGCACTGATGACGTAGCCAACTTCACCAGGCGTTGGCCCTGCGGGGGTTTCTGATTCGGGTGTGGCTTCCGTGGGCGCCTGAGTAGCCTCAGCGTCGGGTGTGACTTCCACGGTGGTTGTGGCAGGCGCTGTGGGTGTCTCATTACCCGGCGCCCCCTCAGTAGCGTTGCCATTGGCACACCCGGCGGCGACTCCGATGATCGCTGCGCCGACGCCGATGCCTTTGAGAACATTCTTCAGTTTCACAGTATTACCTTCATTGGACTTGACAGGAACAGGGGCGAGAAAGAGTGCTTGCTTGGCTGCGGCGTTTGCTTCTGGGTTTTTCACTGAGGATGTATCCGGCGGCGAGAAATCGGAAAACAAGGCTTGCTTCCACTCTATTGCTGTGCGTGGTTTGACCTCGGTGCTCACACCTCCACGAGTGGAGCCAGCATATTTGCCGGACCTGTCGTGGAGGGCGCCGTGTTTGTCGATGGTTGCCATGTCAGTGCTCCTATTTTGCCCAGGCGTACCATTTGGCGGCGTCCCAGGTTTGCAGTGCCCCGTTCTGGTTCAATGCCCCGCTGTTATTGCCCACGTTGAATTTCGAGCAGTGCGGCGCTGAACGGAGATCAGAAGGGCAAGCGGAGCCAGCAGATAGTTGGCGATTGGTGGCCGCTGGACTAAGTGGAGGACCACTCACTTTCCACACATACGCTTGGAAGGATTGGATGCCTCGGCAGGTGCCGCCTTGGGAGACGATGCCGCCGCCCCAGGAGGATTGACCGGCGCTTCCGCCGCTGATGTAACTGACACTCCAACCCTCCCACGAAATTTCTGCATTGGAGTAGGTGCCTTGGATGAGGTTCTTGGCCCTGGACTGAGCCGTGGAACCATTGCCACACAACACGCTGGTGCTGGGTTGTCCCCAGGGGGTGGGGCGCTTGTTGATGGTCATGCCACAGGTTCTGCTCTGCGTGGAGACATTCAGGCCGTCCGTGTTTTTCCGGGTGGCCGTCGCATCGTAGTAGCCGCCACTGGTGCGGCTGGTCACCGACGAGCGGTTTAATGTCCCGTTAGAACTCCATTTCACGGTGGCGCCACCGTAGGGGCCAGGAGTAGCCGAGACACTGCATGACGGTTCTTTCGGCGACGGTACTTTGTTCATGGTCAGGCAGGCGGTGGGTTCTTTGGTGTTGTAGCCGTCAGTGATCTTCGCTACTGCGCAGACGACTGTGCCGTGGACGAGGTTGTTGTTGCAGGAAGTCTTCCC
>JAIRQO010000013.1 GCA_031256435.1 Cellulomonadaceae bacterium | reverse complement strand
TGAGACTGCAATCAAAGGCGGTGAAATCCTTCTTAGCAAGTCTGCTGAGGCCTCATCCGACGTGCAAATTAAGGCAGACCGAGGTCCCGTCACCATCAATGGCGACGTGACGGGCGGTGGGTTTCCTCTGATCACTGCCTACAGTACTGGGATAACGATCGTTGGCAACGTGACTGCTGACGGGCCGGTTAGTCTGACTGCGGTAGACACCGATCCGTCGGGAAATAGGCCAGGCAGTGTCCTTGTTAAGGGCAAGATCGCCGCTAATGACCTGAACCTTACCGTTGACAACGCAAGCAACATCGACGTGACCGGCGCAGTCTCTGTGACAAATACTGTGAACGCCGCCGTAGTGAACGAGTCCAAACTCAGAGTGGGCGGAGCGCTGAAGGCGTCCCGGATTGAGGCAGTAGCAGCTATCGGCGGTTTTGCGGACTTTATTGGCGCCGTGACTGCCGAGCATGCCCAACTGTGGGCGTGTCCCTGGCAAACAGGCCCTACATCTCCCAATAAGCCTGGAACCATTATGGTCCGAGGCGATGCCACCTTTAACGACTACTCCTGGATTTGGGCCTGCGATGGTGGCGAAGTACGGTTCTTCGGCGCACTCGATTCTACGGTTACAGACTTGACCTTTGGAATCTCAGACGATGAACCATGGGCCTTTGTCGGAGGCTCTCGCTCGCTCACGGATCCCGCAGACACCCAGGAGGTCATCGGCGAGACTCGCTATGACGTGTACCAACAGAGCAACGGCTATCCCAACGGCTTCGACAGAATTCTCGTCCGGGACATGTCCTACACGCCACCCCTCAACCGTGGCACTGTGTCACTCAGCACCACCACCCCCAAGGTCAACGACACCCTCACGGTGAACACCACCAAGGCGTTCAGCCCAGCGGCCACCACGCTGCACTATGAGTGGCGGGCTGACGGAGCGCCGATCGGCAAGGACGCTCCCTCCATCACCGTCCCGGCAAGCGCTGTGGGCAAGCAGATTTGGGTGACAGTGGTGGGTACACGAACGGGATACGTAGGCGACCTCGTCACCACCGCCAAAACCTCCAAGGTGGCCAAGCAAACCGGTCCGGCCAAGCCAGCCGCCCCGATAGCGGCCGCCACAACGTCCTCCGCCATCACGCTGAAGGCAACGCAGGGCAATGAATACTCCCGCAATGGCACCACGTGGCAGGCGTCCAACACGTTTACCGGCCTAAAACCGGGAGCGCAGTACACGTTCTACCAGCGGGTGAAGGAGACGGCGAGCAGAGCCCCGTCCGCCACCAGTACCGCTGCGAAGATTGCCACGGCAAAGGCTGCCGGTCCGGCCAAGCCAGCTGTACCGGTAGCGGCATCCAAGACGGCCTCGGCCGTCACGTTGAAAGCGACAGCGGGGCACGAGTATTCGCGCAATGGCTCCACGTGGCAGGCATCCAACACGTTCACCGGCTTGCAGCCTGGAACGCAGTACACGTTCTACCACCGCGTGAAGGAGACGTCCACAACGCTGGCGTCGGCCCATAACTCGGGCAAGATCACCACGCCATTGGGCACGTTTGCCAGCAAGGGCGCTGTGAAAATCACGGGTACCACCAAGGTGGGCAAGACCCTCACGGCCAAAGTCACCACCCCCGTGAGTCCCAGTGCAGGTGTCACGTATTCCTTCCAGTGGCTGCGAGGCAGCACCGTCGTCGCTACGAGCAAGGCATCAACCAAGCAGACCGCCACGTACAAACTTGTTGCCCGTGACAAGGGCAAGAAGATCACCGTGAAGGTCACGGCCATCAAGGCGGGCTATGCCAAGAAGACTATTCAAGCCGTCACCGCCGCGATCAAATAAGGCGCCGGTTACCGCGCTCGTCGAGGGCGCAGACGGCACCGGGTGAGGCGATGATTATCGTTCGACGACGATTCTCGCTCATCCAATTTGGAAGTTTGAGATTCTTGGAGTAGGCTTCTCTACGCTTCGCTTAGCGGAGCATGTGTTCGTCTCGCCGCGGACACACCCGCGCTCGTAGCTCAACGGATAGAGCATCTGACTACGGATCAGAAGGTTGGGGGTTCGAATCCCTTCGAGCGCACACCTTCGAGCGCACACACTGGTTGAGACAGTGGAATCCCGTCACCATCAGGTGGCGGGATTTTTCTTTTCCCTGCATTACCAGAGCTTCTACCGCAGCATCATGGCAACAAGGGGAGCCGGAATTGCCCACACGGCAGATGATGTATCCAGAATGTTGCGGGTGGCCAGTACACCCGCTCCAAATTTCGCGGTGACTACCTTTGCCTCTGCGCGCCAACCGCCACCAACCCACTTGCTTTCCAGGGGTGTGCTGAGGAATGTACCAGCGGCACTTGGGACGGCAACGGGAGCGAGGTCTACTTCCTGCCCGGACGTAGTACGCAAATACCCAATGGTGTCGGACACCAACATGCGGTTCTCTTGCTGCTCGTCGATAGCCAAGGCCTGGGTGACACCCATGGCCATTTCCGTGAGGGTGGTTAATGAGGGTTCCGGTAATCCGGAGCGCAGACGCGAGGGCAACCAGGACAACACAGGGTCACTGAGGTATACCTTGGCCTGTGTACGGCCACCTACCTTGAATCCCTTGTCCGTGCGTTGGGGGCACTCGATTGCCGCGAAGGTTGAGATGAGGCGTTGGATCCGCCTGGCTAGTTGGTCAGGGGACCAGAAGCCAAGGTCACGTGCCGTGGACGCTACATTCATGGGAGAGGTAGCCCTGGTTGTGAGTGCATCGAGGAGGAGTTCAACGGAGTCAGGTGCGTCTCCGGCATCCACGTCTGCAACGAGCCACCTTTCTAGGTCTCGGAGGTAAGCATCCGACACTCCGCCTGTGGTATGAAACTCGTAGACGGCCCGAGGGAACCCGCCACATTGAAGGTAGCTTTGCCAGGCGAGATCGTAGTCATCCACCAGAATGGAGAGCGGTTCGAGGGTCTCAGCCACGCTTTTTGACTGGAGCTCCCATAATGGTGCCACGGGAATCCTTGGCAAGTCCGTTCGGGTGGCGCCAATGAAGTCACGAAAGGACATGGGCATGAGATGCCGGAGTCGCCGATGGTTGCCGCGTCCTGCTCGTCCCGCCAACAAGTTTGCCGAAACATCGTCAGAGCCCACCCAGCGTGATCCTGTGGCAACCACGGTGTCATCGCCAACCGGCGTTTGATCGCGAAGGAACTTGAGCGTCACGGTCCAATCGGTGATGCTACTCACCTCGTCGAGCAACCACACGCGCGGGATTCTTCCGTTGAGATCAAGGGACCGTGTTGCCTGCTCTCCGAGGACAAAGGAGCGGTGAAGGTCTTGCTTGCTGAAGTCATCAGCGGGGATATGAATAATCTGGCGCGGATCTACATCGGCTCGTTCGCATAAGGCATGCGCCGTATCAAGCAGTACTACAGACTTGCCAACGCGTCGCGGTCCTGACAGGACAACCAGTTTGTCATCAACGGGGCCTTGGGCAACATCATTCAGTACGGTGGCCCGGTAACCGAGGTCATAACGGGCACGGTCCAAGAGAAGACGGTTGGCCTGAGTCCATTGCGTTGGCGAGACCCCGGTGACGGCGGCGCGCCACCAGGGGTTGGCTTCACGGAGTCGGGCGGAGATTTGGTCGTCTCTCATGCCTCAAGAATACATGACTTGGTAATACCCCTGGGGTTTTATCGAGTCGAGTTGATTATACCCCTGGGGTTTTATCGAGTCGAGTTGATTTGGTGCAGTTTGTTCCCGACGATATACCTCGGTTGATCTGGCCGCTCAGCACTGTCAAACTCGACTTCAAGGCCACAGCCTCCGGGCGCCTGCGGCACCAGTGTCACAGCGCCTGGGGTTTTTCTTTGACAGGGGACAAGCCCCAGGTCAGCACAGAACCCGTGACGGCACCGGCGGCGAGGATGGCGGCAAGGACCACCAACTGGAATCGCCCGGCATCGAGCGGCGATGCCCCGCCAAAGATCGCGCCCACAAAGGCGCCAGGCAGCGTGACCAGCCCCGTAGTCCGGGTTTGGTCCATGGAAGGGATGAGCGCCTCCGCCACGGCTTCCCGCGCAATGACCACAGTGGATTCGCGCGGTGTGGCACCCAGGGCCAACCAGCCCTCCACCTCGTCCCATCGGTCATTCAATCCTGCGACGAGTCTGCGCCCGGCCAGCGTGGCGGTGGTCATGGTCCCGCCGATGACTATTCCGCACACTGCCAGGACGTAGCGAGCCTCGCGGTCCACTGCTCCGGTGCTGAAAACCACCGTGAGTGCCACCATGGCACCAGCAGCCATGGCGCCCATCACCCACGAGGCTCTGCGGTCTGTGAGGCCGAGCCGACCCACGGCAGTCCAGCACGCCACGGCAAACATCACGGCAGCAAAGAGGGCAACCCATCGGGCGTCGGAAATGATTCCGCCCAGGACCAGGGACAACACGGTCAACTGAACGGCGCACCGAAGCACGGCGTAGGCAGCGGACCAGCCACGAGGTGCCTTCACCGCCCGCAGCGTCACCACCGTCAGCGCAACCAGGATCGCCACCGCCACTGCGGTGCGCATCAACGGGTCAGCCACATCACCACTGTACGCGGGCAGGGACCACCTTGGCCCCAACGGACAGGCACCCAACACGTCCTGGGTAGCCCGGTGGACACTTGAGACCCCCAAAAGTGGCCACCGGGCTACCCACGACGGAAACGGGGGAGGTCACACCCATCATTCAGCGACGAAATCGCTCATTCGGCGCCACGCATATCCCCGTTCAACTCGCGCGCATTGCGCTGACCTGGCATCACGCCCGCCCCATCGTCGTCGAAAATAGTTTCATTGAGCAACAGTATTGCCAGATGTCAAATCGCGGCGCATACTAATAACCAGGTCCACACCGTGTGATCCAGATCACAGTTTCGGATGACCGGGGTGACTCAGCGTGATGGCGATCGCGCGCCGCAAGCGCCGCATGACGCACTACGGGTGAGCACACATCAAACCAGAAGGGGTGTGATTGTCATGCGTAAAAACACCAGGTCTCATCAGGCGTTACGCACGGTTGGAGCCGGGGTGGTGACAGCCTCGCTCGTGATTTCTGGGGCCGCAGCTCTGGCGGCGGCAGGTTCGCTTGACCGTGCGGAAGCAGCCGAAACCACCCCCACAGAGTCCACCCCCACCGAGCCGTCCAACGAAGAAGCCACGGCCGCCCCCATTGTGGTGTGGCAGGAGACCTTCGATGCCGCGCCCACCCCCACGGCGCTCGGGGACCTGAGCGGCTACCAGGCCGATTCCTGGTTGCTCCCGCTGAACGGCACGGGCGCGTCCAACGCGGTAGGTCAATCCCAGAAGGCCATTGGCCCCACGGGCGACGACGGATGCAACGGCTGGATCCTCTCCAACGGCTCCACCAAACCGGCCGGAGCGAAGCAAGTCACCGATGCCTCCAACGATCCCACGGGCTGCATGGTCACCAACGCGGGCCCCGGCACCGGCAACGGCGCCTCCTCCACCCAGGGCGAAAGTTCCTGGACCTACCTGCAAGATGACGCCTACGCGATTGGCCGGTACGAGGGGGAGAGCCCCACGGACGCCGCCGCCAACAACGCGGTGGCGGCCATGACCAACGCCAAGGATTTCCTCTCCGCGTCGGATGTTGACCCGGCCACGCACCCGCGCCTGGCCGCCACCAGCCTGGACAACGCCATGAATGCGGCGCTCGGGGCCGGGCAGCGAGCTATCAAGGCGCAGTCCATCCAGTTCTACCAGGACAACGTGGCCACCGCGATCCCCGGCCACTACTACACCTCGGACGCGTTCTTTGGCGCCATCAACCCGGCCACTAAACAAAACGGGAAATCGGACCCGGCGCAGGTGTTGTACCTGATGGTGGGCGGTGCGGGCAACCACACGGTGTACTCCATGAACGCCACGCCGCTGGACCCGTTCACATCCTCCGGTAGCAAAACGTTCACGGAACCCTCGCCCGTGACGCAAACCCTGAACCCGGCCAACTACTTCCTGGGCGCTAACGGCAGCCAGGCCATTGCCAAGAACCCGGTGGACCCGGTGACGGTGGCGTCACTTTCGGCAGATTCGGGCCGCGCAGACGCTCACGCCTACGCCGCGCCCGTGAACGGCGGCAGCAGCCCGCTGGGCATCGCGGTGGCCAATGAAACCATCAACGGCAATGGCAACGATTCCGTGTTTGACAACCCGCGCATTTTGGACGTGACGCCGCACTTGGATGAGGTGTTTGTGGGTGCGACGACGGACGCCTCCGGCGCCGTGACTCCAGATCCGTCCCGAATCGAACCCACGGTGGCGCCGGACGAGACGCTGTACCTGGAGCAGTCCGTGTGGAATACCTCGGACCTTCTGGCTAAGGACGGATTCTCTTGGACGGAAACGCTTCCTGCGGGCGTGACGGGCGTGGACGTGAACGGTGACGGCGCGTTCACCGCAGCCGACATCACGGTTCCGGACGGCGTGACAGTGGTAGTGAACGCTGACGGCACGTTAACCTTCACTGGCTCGCTGGCCTTGGGCCAAGCGTCCGAGGCCGGGATTTTCATCCCCGTGAGCGCCACCGTGGTGGACACCTACACCAACCCGGGCAATGCCGAGTTGCAAGATGGCACCTGGGTGACGGACACTGCCGACGCCGTGGATGGCGTCACGGCTACCACCAGCATCATCCCGCCAGCACACACCGCGTTTACGGTGGTCAACGAGGTGCCTGAGCTGGTCCCTGCTCCGGCTCCCGTGCCTGATCCCACGCCTGTGCCTGATCCGGTGCCTGTGCCGACCCCGAGTCCTGCACCTGATCCGGACCCAGCCCCTGCACCTGATCCGGACCCAACCCCGGCACCTGTTCCGGTTCCCAGCCCGGCACCGAAAGCCACGCCTGCTCCCACGTCTCACCCCAAGGCGAGCACGCCCACCACGGTGACGGGCAACCCCAAGCCGCAGTCACACTCAACCCACTCGAGTATTCCCGCCTCCACGGTGGGGAAGGCCACTCCATCGTCGTCGACAATTGCCTTGCTGACCACGGGTGACACTCAGTCCACGCAGCAGCCGAGCATGCTGGCTCACACCGGAGTAGATGCCGGGGTGCTGGGTGCGGTGTTGGTGCTGGCCCTGGTGGGGACGGCGCTGGTGACCGTTACGGGTTCGGTGAGCGGAGGAAAGCGGCGTCATTCACCTGATCGCGCCGGGACACGTACACGGGATAGGTGAACGCCAGCCATGACGTGGCCAGGAGGAAGCCGCCCACGGTGTCCGAGGGGTAGTGAACGCCGATGTAAATCCGCGAATACATGACTGTCAGCACCATCACCGCGCACACGGTCACCAGGACGGCGCGCCCCAGCCGCCGGTGGATCACCTGGAGCAGGATCAAGGCCAGGCATCCAAACAACACGGTGGTGAAGGCGCTGTGGCCGGAGGAGAAACTGTTACCGGATTCGTGCGCAAATGCGGGCAAGCGATGGATGGTGGGGCGAGCACGTCCCACCACCATCTTGACGATGGTGTTGATGACCACCACCACCAGGATGGAGGCCAACATCCAGATTCCCCCGGCGCGGTCACGAAGAAGCAGCGCAATCAACACGGCCACGCACAACCCCAGTATCGCGCCCGACGTATCCCCAAACATGAACGCATCAAAGGAGGCAACATGCGTTTCGAAGCCCGCGCGGTGGTGGTACGCAAACTCGATCACCGGCATGTCCAAGCCGGGGAGCGGGGCGTGCGTGTAGCGCTCAAACACCGTCACGGCAAGGAGAACGTAGACGGCCAGCGAGGCGATTCCCGTGGCGAGCCAGGCTCGGGCGTGGGTGACGGGGGAGGTGCTCATCCCTCTAGTGTGTCACCCGGGCGTTGATTGTGCTGGGGGTGGCTGGCACGCGTGATTGCGCGGGGGTCTCATCGTTGTGGGTCCGGATTGGGTGTTGTTGTCTCGTTGTGGGTCCGGATCAGGTGTGGTTTTCCCGTTGTGGGTCCGGATTGGGTGTCGCTTTCCCGTTGTGGGTCCGGATATCTTACCTAATGAGGCTCATTGGGTAACTTTTCCGGACCCAGGATGGGTTTACTGCATCTGATCCGGACCCAGGATGGGTTTACTGCATCTGATCCGGACCCAGGATGGTTAGGTGCGGGTGTTGGTAACCAGAGCGCGGACACTTAGTCAAAGAGGGCGGCGGCGGTGCCTTGGGCTTCGAACCGATCCAGGAGGTCAAAACGCTGGGCGGTGGATTTGGCCAGGGGTTCGGGGAGGTTGTCACGGCGGAACCAACCGACGTCCGTGTTTTCGTCATCGCTGAGGTGAACGTCCTCCGGCGTGACGCCCTCGGCCAAATGTGCGGTGAACACTAAATCCTGGTAGAGGGTCTTGTTCCCGTTGGCGTACACAATCAGCGGCGAGACCGTGACGGCAATCAGGTGCTCCAGCACCACGGAGATTCCCACTTCTTCGGCCACCTCACGCACTGCAGCCACCGCTGCCGGTTCTCCGGGATCCACAATCCCGCCCACCATGGCCCACACGCCGGTGTCGGCTCGCCGCGCCAAGAGCACCTGATCGTCATGCCGAATCACCACACCCACCCCGTGCAGCCACAGCAGATCGTTCCCAATGTGCTTGCGAATATCAACGATGAACTGGGGAGTGGACATGCCTCCACTGTAGTGCGCGCTGTGCTAGGGCGTGCGTGGTTGGGGAGATAGGCGAACCGGTGCGTCAGGTGAAGCGGGGTGCGGCGAGTTGGGGTGCGGCGAGTGAGGCGCGGTCCGTGGTGGTGGAAGCGTTGGAGTCATTGTCATCTGCGTTGTTTTCCCGACGACGAACGAGGGCGGCCACCACCACGGCACCGGCGGCAAGAACGGCATGGGCCAAGGTCCACACATCCACCCATACCATGGCTCCGCGCAAATCCTGCGTGAGGAGGAACAACACCACGCCGGCCACGGCCAGAAGGGCGGAAACAACCATCCAGGTGCGGGCGGGTTTGCGTACCTCCGCTGTGGATTCTTCCTGGCCCGTGATGACAGCGTCCTCCGTCATGCAGTCCACGGTCACAGCATCCACTGTTACAGCGTTGGCCTCAGCCACATCCTCCATCGAGGTGTCATCCTGATCTTCATCCTCGGAGCGCCTGCGAACCAAGGTCCACCTGGCTGTGATCACGGCCAGCGCAACACCAACTACCGCAAGAACCAGGTTCAGCAACGGCCACGAGGTGTCACTGGTGCCAGTACCACGGACCCCATCGGCAGGACCAGCGCCGTCCGCACCCGCCGCGTCGAGCGGTCCGAGTAGCGGAGGGTGATCCGTCACTACGGTGCCGCCCGTGGTGTACAACTCTGGGGCAAACTCGTCGCTGGGAGTTGTGCCGGTGTCCGTGGGGAACAAGCGAGTTGCCGGACTGCTCGGAGCAGGGGAGGGCACACTTGCTGCACCATTCAACCCCGAGCCAGCGGTGGTGCCAGAGTCGCCCAGCCCAGAGCCGCCCACGCCCGATCCGCTCAACCCTGAGCCACTTTGCGCTGAGCCTCCCGAGGTGGAGCCACCCGGCGCACCAGCGTTCGTTCCACCAGAGTTCCTACCCCGAGCGGTTCCCCCGCCAGCGCCTCCGCCATGTCCGTCACCATTCCTGCCAGACCCGCTCCCGGGCCCGCTCTCAGGCACATCCTTAGTGGGCGGTGTGGTGCGCGGCGGCACAGACGGGACTCTGCCGGAAGACGGAACTCTGCCAGAAGCCGGGTCCGCCTTGGCCTTCCACACGGCGTACAGCGTGATATCCGAGGTCACCTTCAGGGCTTCGCCCGGGGCAAAGCGTGCATCTCCATATCCTGCCTTGGCGTTACGGTTCCACCCGTCAAAGGTGGCGCCGTACGCGAAACTAGCAGGCGCTCGCAGGGCTGAGCCGCTGCGAATGGTGGTTGTCTGCCCAGCGAGGAACGGCGAGTTCCCGTCCACTACGCTGCCGCTTCCGCCGTTGGCGTGATACGTCACGGTAAACCGCTGTAGGGTCATCCACACGGCGTACACTTCGGTGTCCTGTGTGATGGTGAACCGTGATCCCGGAGTCACCAACCCTGCAGGCGGCTTGCCAAACTTCAGCACAGGAAGCGGCGTGGTGGACCAGCCCACAAAGGAGGTATCAGCAGGCGCCGCCATGGCACCGGCAGGCATCACCGTCACGGTCAATCCAGCGGGATACGCGGACTGCGGGTCAATGGGGGCGTGTTGCCCGCCGTTGGCGTGGTACTCCATGGTGAACGCAGCATTCCATTGGTACACGGCGTACAGCACGGTGTTGTCCGTCACGGCAAAGGAATCGCCCTGGAGATCAAACTCGGGCTCGGTGGCGTCCGGGGTGGTGGCCCACCCGGCGTGGAACATTCCCGCAGGTGGGGTGGGGGCCGGACCGTCCACGGTGACCGTGTCATCCGGGTCATAGCCCAGGCCGTTGTTGTGGTCCACCTGATGCATGTCGGCCGTGTCTCCACCACCGTTGGGGTGATAGGACACCACATACTTGGGCCCAGCAGTGCCCACGCCTGAACCATCACCAGGCTCCACCTCACCGCCAGGCACCCCAGCAGGCGCAGCCCACACGGCGTACAACGTCAGCGGCATGGACACCGTGTGCGTGGTCCCCGGGGCGAACGCGGGATCGGCAAAGGGTGCATCCGATGCGGTGGACCAGCCCAGGAAGTCCCTGCCGTCGGGTCCCGTGAAGGCAGCATCGTCGTCGATAATGATGACACTCCCCAGCGCAGCCGACACCACGGCATCGCTGCCCGTGCCGCCGTTGGCCGTGTACCGAACCACCACAGAAGCATTCGGCGCCCACACGGCGTAGAGCGTGACAGGCTTACTCACGGCCAAAGAAGCACCAGGGCCATACGCCACCGGACCGCGGGCCGAGGTGGCCCATCCGGCAAAGTGCGTGCCTGCCGGCGGGGTGACCGCGTGCGGGGCGGCGTCCAGCACATAGGCGGAGGTGCCCGTGGCGTAGGGGGAGTGCGGGTCGGCCACGGAACCGGTGCCGCCGTTCACGTCATAGGTCACGGCGTAGCGCGTTTGCGCAGCCCACACGGCATATAAGGTGACTTTCCCGGTGACGGTGATGACCAACCCGGGGGCATACGCCGTGTCACGGGCGGACGCGCCAGGCTGGGCGCTCCACCCCTGGAAGGACATGCCCGTGGGGGCCGTGCCGCCCGGCCTGATGGCCGCCACGCCACCCTTGAGGTAGGGCGAGTTAGCATCCGCAACGGCTCCTCCGCCGCGCGTGTCATACGTCACGGTGAAATATTCGACGACGATATGCCGCGAGGCATCGTCAATGGTCAGCGTCTGCCCCACCTCGGCTTCGTGCCCCGCAGCGCCGCCCACCACAACCTGGTAGTCATCATTCCAGAGCTGGCCGGTGTATTCCCCAGGCGAGGTTTCCGTCAGCGGGACGTCCGGCGTGCCATCGGAGGGGCGGAGGGACACAGACCGTCCAGCATACGGCGCACCATCCAGGGTCACGGCCACGGAGGCCGCATGCACCGGTTTGGCTTGGAACAGTGCCGTATAGGTGGCGGCGGTGTTCAGGCCGTCCGCGTCTCGCGCGGGGATCAGCGTGGGCTCGGTGGTCACAGAACAGGAAGCGCTCACGCAGGCGTCCGTCACCCATCCGAGGAACGTGTAGCCCTGCGCTACTTCCGCCGTGGCTCCCAGCGCGGTGCCCGTGGCGGGGGCCAGATTTTCGGCCGCAGCGGGTTGGCCCTCGCGGGTCACGGCGCCGCCCGGCTCCGTGGTGCTGTGGCCGCTCGCGTCCAGGGTGGTGACGCGGTACTGGATGGTCACTTCCGCATTTTCGACGAACACGGCCACATACGTGCCACTGGTGATGATGCCGTCCACCTTGGGCGGTGTGAAGGCGGCGGTGGTGGCAATCGGCGTTCCCGTGAGATCAGATTCCCCCCGCAACCACCCTCGAAAGGTGTACCCCGGTGCGGCCTGGGATGCCGTGGAGCCGAGCGCCGTGCCGGTGGCGGGGGGAACGGTCTCGGATGTCAGTGACACGGAGTTGCCCTGGCCGGCGCCCTGGCCTGCTTGTTGAACAGCGCCGTCACTGGCGAGGGACACCGCAGCGTAGTGCACTGTGGCATCAGCCATTTCCCGGAAGAGTCCGTAGTACGCAGCGGAAACGTTCAGGCCATCCTGGTCACGCGGCGGAATGAAACTCGGGTCGGTGGTGAGGGGGTCTCCGCTGTACTCTGACGTTGGCCACCACCCCAGGAACTCGTATCCGGGCATGGGCAGAGCCGTGGAGCCGGGCGCGCCCGAGACGGGCGTGACATCCTGCCGGTGCGGCAGCAGGGTTCCGCAGTCATCCTGGAAGCCCTGCCGTTCTTCGCCGGTGCTGAACTGGCAATTCTGGAGGTACCAGATGGTGACGGCCGGGTTCTCGGTGAACCGGGCCTGGTAGTCTCCCGCAACGTTAAGGCCCTGGCTGTCGCGAGCAGGGGCGAACGCGGCTTCTGAAGAAACCAGTCCTGCGCTGTCATACCACCCGGCAAACGTGTACCCCGGCTTCGCTGTAGCCGTGGAGGACGGCTCGCCCGTGGCAGGGCCAAACGCCCCACCCGCAGAGGACACCGAACCGCCCGTGCCAGCGCTAAACGTGATGGTGACGGAAGGCAATTCCTCCCATATGGCCGCCAAGGTGATGGTGTCATAGTCCATGCCGTCCGCCCAAGCAAGATCCTGGTAGCGCGTCCCCGGGGTGACGGGAACCGCGTTGCCCCCAGCGTTTCCCCCAGAACTTCCCCCGGTGTTCCCCACGGCGATCCCGCCACGGGAGGCGAGTTGCCATCCGGTGAAGGTGAATCCGCTGCGCACCGGGGCGATTGCGGGCACCAAGTCCGTGCCCCACCACTGCATCGTCGCAGGTGAATACGCGGAAGGCGTGGCTTTGGTGGGGGCATCGCCGTCATTGACGGTGTAGGTGACGGTGTAGTTTTTGACCCCCCATTGGGCTTCCAACACAATGTAGGCGGCGCCCGAGGCGGCGAGCGTGGCAAAGGAATCGCCGGGTGTGACCAGGCGTGACACCGCGCCGTTCACGGACACCTTCCAGCCCTCAAAGCCGTAGCCCACGCGGTTCAGTGACGCGGAGGGCAGCAGGCCGGTGTCGGTGAAGCCCACGGTCACCTGGTTGACCCAACCCACCGGGGGAGTGGCGCCGTTGGTGCTGTACTGCACCACAAAGGAGGCGGGCGCCCACTGCGCGTAGAGCACCGGCGAGGGGGCATTGTCATCCCCTGCTACGAGGCTGCGGTATGTAGTCCCAGGAAGCACAAAGGCCGTTTTACCTTCGGCATCAAGCGTCCATCCCAGCAGCGTGAATCCAGGGCGCGTGGCAGCGTGCGGAGTCAGTCCAGAACCGGTCCACGCCACGTTGGTCACGGTGTCCCGTGGTGGGGAATCCGGATAGTTGGCGTCAAATTCCACGGCGAAATCGGTTCGTTCGGCATACGCGGCCTGCAACGTGATGGAGTTCTTTCCCAGGTAAACCAGTTGTCCATACGTGGTGCCGCTGGCGATGGGTTGGACAAGGTTGCTTTGCCCGTAGCCGTTGTCCGCCAGCAGCCAGCCAGTGAACACGTAACCACTGGGGGCGCCGGGGGCGCTGAGGTCTACGGGGGTGGCAGGGGTGGGGACTGTGTGGCTGGTGGTTGTCCACGTGCTCGGCTTGGTTCCGCCTTTGAGGTCATACGTCACCGAGTACACCGTGTTGGGGACCCACTGGGCGTAGAGCGTGACCTGCGCGAGGTCAACGCCACCGGTCAGATCGCCATAGCGATCCGAGGGAGCGCCCGCGTGACCCGAACCGTCACGGGCCGTGTTCCATCCAATGAAGGTGGAGCCAGTCAGGCTGGGATTGACCGGCGGAATGAGGTGGGATTGAGTCCACAGCAGGCCGGTACGTGACGTGATGGCGGCCGAGGTTCCCCCGTTGAGGTCATACTGCACCGTGTAGGTGGCCTTGGGCGAATACTGCGCTTGGAGCACCAGGTAACCCAGGTTGCGGTCCGAGGCCAGGCCAGCAAAGGTGTCCGTGGCCGTGACGCCACTCTTGGAGCCGTTATAAATCACCGTCCAACCCGAGAAGGTGAACCCCACGGGAGGCGTGGGAGGATCTGCAGGGATGAGGTTGGCATCATCGGCAAGCACGCCGGTGACATCTGCGATGGTGGGGCTGCCT
>JAIRQO010000038.1 GCA_031256435.1 Cellulomonadaceae bacterium | reverse complement strand
TGAAACTGGCAGGAACGACCCTGAAACCGCGCTCACCGATGAGCCTCATCAGTCCCTCAATGACGAGAATTCCGCATTGCCCAAAGGTGGGGATATTGGGGCCGTAACCTCAGGTACGGATTCCACTGAGTCTGATACCGCTGGTCCCGGTGGCATTGGAACCGCGTCCACCGAGTCTGATTCGGCCGGGCCTGATTCCGGTGCTCCTGGTACCTATTGGCTAGACCCGTATGCGCCTTTGTGGGAGCAGTTTGCGGCAACGGACATTAGCACTGATTCCAACGCTCCAGGTCAACACGCTCCAGGAATCCAAGCCTTCAGCGCGGCTGTCAACCGCTCCAACCGAGCCGCCGTGGCTCACGCCTTCAACGAGATTTACCAGCCCAACTTAGTGGTGCGTCCCCAGTGGCTGAACGGTAACGCATCAACGTGTCAACCGGGAACCGTGGACGCAGCGGGCCGGTCGGCAACGCACACCGTGACCAACTTCTACCGTGCGATGGCCGGGTCAGCACCGGTCCGGGAAACTGCACAGGCAGCGCTGCACGCGCAGCAACGCGCGCTCATGGTGCAGGCCAACCGAACCATCATGCACATGCCCGCTGGGGGATGGCCCGAGACCTGGCAATGCCGGCACTTCGGCTACCCGTTTGGGGTGGGCGCAGGGTTGGCGTGGGGCGCCACGGGTCCTGCGGCGGTGCGGCTCTGGACCCAGAATCCTGGTCACCGGGAAGCGCTGCTGAACTCTCGGCACGCGGATTTGGGGTTCGGTAGTACCACCAATGCGGCGGCGTTTGGCGGCGTGGATGCCACCGCCGTACCGTTCTCTCATACCAGGGACTTTGCCTGGCCGAACGGCGGATATTTCCCGTACGAACTGTCCACCTCACGCGGGACCCAGGCAGAACTCTGGAGTTTCACACGACCCCGCGAGTTCCGGGCAGGATCAGCCAACCCGCTCGTTGGTGCCCAAGTCACCGTCACCCGCAACGGGCAACCGTTTGCCATCACGGGCGTCACCCCGGCACTCACTCCGGACATGTCCACGCTCCGGTGGACCATGCCGAATCTACCCAGCCCGCCTGCCGGGGGAGCGGACCTGTACCGGGTCAGGATCACCGGGATCCCCAACCCGGTGGATTACACCGTGCGCCTCTTCCATGCCACCGGGGTCAACCCGCCGTATCAACCGCAGCCTCAGCAACCGCACCAGCCGTCCGTCCACATGCCAGCACCGCCAACAGAGCGCGCCACCAAGTCAGGAACCGCGCGCGTGGGTCACGTACTCACGGCCAACCCTGCCGGAACCGGGGTGTCCTTCCAGTGGTTGCGCAACGGTTCGCCCATTCCGGGCGCCACGGGAAGAACGCGCAGGCTGGATGCCGCTGACTACGGCCAACGCCTGAGAGTCCGCGCGTCCCGAGTGCGCAACGGCGTGCCCGAGTTCATCGAGCCGTCCAACGAGATCCGAGTTGGCTCCGGAACCATCACCACCAACGCCGCAAGCAAAGCGGGCACGCGGCGCGTAGGCCAGGTGTTGACCGCCAATCGGGGCACCTGGTCCACCCCGCTGGGGAACGCCACCGTGCGCTATCAGTGGCTCCGCAACGGAAGAACCATCCCAGGCGCCACCAACCGAACGTACCGAGCCGTGCCAGCAGACCGGGGGCAGCGCCTTTCCGTGCGCGTCACGGGAACACGAGCCGGGTTCGCCACGGCAACCAGAACCTCATCCGCCGTCACCATCAACGCCGGCATGATCACGGGCGGGCGCGTTGCCGTCACCGGCACCGTGGCGGTGGGGGGAACGGTGCGGGCCAACACCTCCGCCTTCGCCTCCGCTCCTCGCGGAACCCACCAGTTCAGTTTCCAGTGGCAACGCAACGGGCGGAACATCCGGGGAGCCACGTCGCGAACGTATCGTCTTCGCGAGGCAGACAGGAATCAGCGCATCACGGTACGCGTGACCGCACGCCGGACCGGGTACACCCAGCGAACGGTCACCTCGGGAGGAATACGGCCCAACGCCATTTGGGGAGGAAACGCCCGCATCACGGGGCTCCCAGCCTCGGGCACCCCAGCCGTGGGTACCACCCTGACGGCCCGCGCCGGAGGTTTCACGGGCAGGCCACAGAACTTCACGGTGCAGTGGCTCCGCAACGGACGCCCCATTCCCGGTGCCACGCGCAGTACGTACCGGCTCACCCGGGCTGACCGAGGCGCCCAGATTTCAGTCCGGGTCCGCGCCACCCGCCCCGGCTTCCGCGCCCGTACCATCACCAGTCCCCGCACCCACCCCGTGCGGTAGCCCAGAACAGCGCGCTGACAGGGTTCGCCAACGGCTACAGCCAGCGCCTACGCGCCGTCCATGTCTCCCGTGACCAAATACACAATGCGGCGGGCAATGGAGGTGGCGTGGTCACCAAAGCGCTCCAGGTAACGCGCCAGAAGGGTGATGTCCACGGATTCCTGAACGCTTCCGTCCCAATCCTCGGCCAAGATCACGTCAAACGTCTTCTGGTGGAGGTCATCAAGCACATCGTCGTCCCGCTCAATGGCGGCTGCCTGATCCAGGTCCCGCGTCTCCAGCAACATGGTGACATCTAGCGCCACGGATTGTGCCGATTCCACCATGGAGGTGAACGTGGGCTCCAGTGCAGCACGCACCGCCTTGTTCGGCGCACGCAGCACCGCAACCTCGGCAACGTGCCGGGCCAGGTCACCCATGCGCTCCAGTGAAGCACTCATCCGCAGCGCGGAGATGATGGTGCGCAAGTCCGTGGCCACGGGAGCCTGCTGAGCCAGAATGAAAATGCAGCGTTCGTCCAGCGAGCGCTGCATTTCGTCGATGGCCTTGTCACCCTCAACAACCGCCGTACCTTGCTCGGCATCAGCATTGAGGAGGGCCAGTCCCGCACCGTGAATGGCGCGTCCTACCGCGTGACTCATCGCAATGAGATCCTCGCCAACGGCAGTCATTTCAGCATCAAAGATTTTCCGCATGGAAGCCTTCTATCAACTCAAGTGTGCAAACCTGCATGTCACGCGTACCGCCAGCACTGTACCCCACCCACGGCACCTCCTGCGCAGCGGCACACGCGCAAGCCACAATGCGCGCCACCCCCCACGCCCAGAGCGACAATCCGAGAAATTCTCACCGCTGGGCCTTAGCCTCATTCCATGACCGCTCGGTTCTTCGGCCGCGGGGCATTAGCCGCATCGGCCGTTATTCTAAGCATCGCACTCACCGGGTGCGGTAATCACGATCCTCTAGTAGGGAGGTTCGACGATATTGAGGTTCCCGGCGCAGGTACGGGAACCATCAGTGGCGTCTTTGCCGGAGCGGGAGCATCTTCCCAAGAATCCGCCATGGACGCCTGGATTGCCAACTTCCAGATCATCAACCCTGACGTCACGGTGAACTATGACCCGTCTGGGTCCGGTGCTGGCCGCGAGATTTTCCTTGCCGGAGGCGTTCTGTGGGCCGGTTCCGATGCCGCGCTCTCTGATGATGAAGCCCAGCGATCCCTGGATCGCTGCGGCCCGGATGGCGCCATTGACCTCCCCGTTTACATCTCACCGATTGCCATCACGTTCAACCTCCCTGGCATTGACACGCTGAATATGGCACCGGCCACCATTGCTAAAATCTTCACCGGTCAGATCACCGCCTGGGATGACCCCATCCTGGCCGCTGACAACCCCGGCGTGACCCTCCCCAGCACGCGCGTGACTCCGGTCCACCGCACGGATAACTCGGGCACCACGGAGAACTTTGCTGATTACCTCTTTGCTAACGTGCCGGACGTGTGGCCGTGGGAGCCCTCGGGCACGTGGCCCCGGCAAGGCGGGGATTCGGCCCAAGGAACATCAGGCGTGATTGCCGTGGTGAACCAAACCGAAGGTGCTGTGACCTACGCCGACGCCTCACGCGTGGGTGAGCTTTCCACCGCCAACATCCTGGTGGGCGGCACGTGGGTGCCCGTCTCGGCCGATGCCGCCTCCCGCGCTGTGGACGTGAGCCCACAACTGGAAGGCCGTCACGAGGCGGACCTGTCCATCGCGTTGGACCGCACCACCGAGGACACGCAAGCCTACCCGCTGGTACTCATCTCCTACGCCGTGGTGTGTTTGCACTACGAGTCCGAGCGAGACGCGGAGTTTGTCACGGAGTTCATTGGCTTCATTGCCTCGCCACTCGGGCAGACGTTGGCCTCCAGCGCCGCCGGTTCGGCGCCCATGTCTGACGATCTTGAGCAGCGCATTGCCACCTCCGTAGCCGCCATCACCTCAGGAGGCACGCCATGAGTCTCGCCGCTGAACTGACCCGCACCAGCAAGGGGTACCGCCGCAACACGGACCGCGGCGCCTCGCGCGTGTTCCGCTGGATTGCCACGTCCTCCGCCGGAGTGCTCCTGGGCATCCTGGCCGCCGTGGCCTTCTTCCTGATCTACCGCGCGGTGCCGGCCTTCACGGCCTCCCCTGCGGAACTTGCCGATCAAGGGGGCCTCCCTGAAGGCATGACCAGCCTGGCCGATGTGGTGGGACCACTGGTGTTCGGCACCGTGCTGGCAGCCATCTTGGCACTGGCTGTGTCCTTGCCCGTGTCCATGGGTGTGGCCCTCTTCACCTCGCATTACGCCCCCAAGCGGCTCGCCTCCATCCTGAGTTACTTGGTGGATCTCCTGGCCGCCATTCCCAGCGTGGTGTACGGCCTGTGGGGATCCATCACCTTGGCCCCACTGATTGCTCACGTGTGGACGTGGCTGGCCTCGGTGCTCAACGTGCTGCCGTTCTGGACGGTCACCGCCACGGCCACCGGGCGTAACATCGCCACGGCGTCCACTGTGTTGGCCATCATGATCCTGCCGATCATCACCTCCATCTCCCGCGAGGTGTTCAAGCAAACCCCGGTCCTCCATGAGGAAGCCGCCCTGGCACTGGGCGCCACACAGTGGGAAGTGGTCCGCATGGCCGTGATCCCGTTTGGCCGGTCCGGAGTGATCTCCGCCGCGATGCTGGGCCTCGGCCGCGCCCTGGGTGAAACCATGGCCGTTCTGATGATCCTGTCACCCGGCATCCTGTTCTCCGGGCAAATCTTTGATTCCGGGCAGCACCAAACCATTGCCGCCTACATTGCCAGCCAGTTCCCGGAGAGCGCCGGCTTGGCGGTCAACGTGCTCATTGCCACGGGTCTGGCCCTGTTTGTCATCACCATGGTGGTCAACATGATTGCCCGTTGGATTGTGTCCCGCCGCAAAGAATTCTCAGGAGCCAACTGATGAGTAGTAACCCTGTGAACTCTGCTAACGCAGCCCCTGCAGCACCTGCGACGAGCGACGCCTCCGGCGCCGCCCACGGTTCCCACGGCGCAGCCACGGAACCACCCACCAACACCGGTGCCATCCGCAGCGCGCTGGCTCGCGATCTCCTCACCGCTGCTGATCCGGCCCGCCGCCGCAAGGACGTGCTCATGCGCGTGTTGGTGTTTGGCGCGTTCTTCCTGGCCATGGCTCCGCTGCTGAGCCTGCTGTGGACGGTGGTGATTCGCGGCATCACCCGCCTGGACTGGTACTTCCTGAACGTCACCATGCGTGGCGTGTTTGGCGGCATGGATGCCGGTGGCATCTTCCACGCCATCATCGGCACGGTGATTATCACGCTGATTGCCACGGTGATCTCGGTTCCCATCGGCTTGCTGACAGCCATCTATCTCGTCGAATACGGAAATGGCACCCTGGCACGCGCCACCACCTTCTTTGTGGACGTGATGACGGGCATCCCCAGCATTGTGGCCGGTCTGTTCAGTTTTGCTGTGTTTGCCATCTTCTTTGGGCCCGGTGTCCGATTGGGGGCGGCGGCCGGTGTGGCGCTGTCCTTGCTGATGATTCCCGTGGTGGTGCGTTCCTGCGAGGAGATGCTCCGCCTGGTGCCCAACGAGTTGCGCGAGGCGAGTTACGCCCTGGGTGTGTCCAAGTTCCTGACCATCACCAAGGTGGTGCTGCGGACCTCCGTGGCGGGCCTGACCACGGGCATCCTGCTGGCCGTGGCTCGCGTGATTGGCGAGACCGCGCCCATCCTCATCACCGCCGGTTTTGCCGATTCGCTCAACCTCAACCCGTTTGACGGCCGCATGATGACACTCCCGGTGTACATCTACACGCAGTACCGCCAAGGGCTCGTGCCGTGCGCTCCGGGCGCCGATGCGTGTATTGCGGATATCAACATTCTGCGTGCGTGGGCCGCCGCGCTGACGTTGATTCTCATTGTCATGGCGCTCAACCTGTTGGGCCGCCTTGTCACCCGATTCTTTGCCCCCAAGGCTAGGTGAGTGCTGATGTTCGCTGACCATGCTGGTATCTCGCTGAGCCTCGTATCCCCAGTTCTCCCCACGTCAACGAAGGAATTATCACGATGAGTCAACGTCTCGATGTGCGTCACCTCAACATTTTCTACCGCGATTTCCTGGCCGTGGAGGATGTCAACATGGTGATTGAGCCTCGCTCCGTCACCGCGCTGATTGGCCCGTCCGGCTGCGGCAAGTCCACCTTCCTGCGCACTCTCAACCGCATGCATGAGGTCATCCCCGGCGCGCGCGTGGAGGGTACGGTGGAGATGGAGGGCATCAACCTGTACGGCAAGGATATTGATCCTGTTGCTGTTCGACGAAACATTGGCATGGTGTTCCAGCGCCCCAACCCATTCCCCACCATGTCCATCAAGGACAACGTTCTGGCCGGAGTGAAGCTCAACAACAAGCGCATTTCTGCCTCGGCTGCCTCGGATTTGGTGGAGCGCTCCCTGCGCGGGGCTAACCTCTGGAACGAGGTCAAGGACCGGTTGGATAAGCCGGGCAGCGGCCTTTCCGGTGGGCAGCAGCAGCGCTTGTGTATTGCGCGCGCCATTGCCGTCAAGCCGTCCGTGTTGTTGATGGATGAACCGTGTTCGGCACTGGACCCCATTTCCACGCTGGCCGTGGAGGATTTGATCCAGGAGTTGAAAGAGGACTACACCATTGTGATTGTCACCCACAATATGCAGCAGGCTGCGCGTGTGAGTGACAAGACGGCGTTCTTCAACATTGCGGGTACCGGCAAGCCGGGCAAACTCATTGAGATGGATGCCACGCCGATCATGTTCTCTGCGCCGAGCAACCAGGCCACGGAAGATTACGTGTCTGGCCGGTTTGGGTAGGCCACCAGCCTTCAGGCTTGGGGTTGGGTGGGCCACTCTTCTCCTGGTGCCGGGGTGGGCGATGAACCCTCGGGCGCCGGTTTGAGTCAGCCACCACCCCTCGGGCGCCGAGCGGCGAAACGTCGCTGGGCATCCTCCCCAATACCGGCTGCTGCACTGGTAGAATGGCACGTCAGGAAAGGGGACACTTCCACATGGTCTTTGAAGGATTTGACACCACCGCTGAGGTGGGCGAGATTTCCCAGGATGCTGACGGCACCACCTTTGTTCACATTGACAAGGCGGTATTCATGGTGGATGACACCATTGTGTACCCCCGTCATGGAGCCGCGGTGATCCAGGAGATTTACCAGCGCAAGGCCAAAACCCGCATTGTGGTGGACGGCAAACCGCAACTCAAAGACGTCACCAAGGTGTACCTGAAGTTGTGGGTGGCTGAAGGTGAACTCACCATTGATGTCCCCGCCGAGAACGTGGACTTGATCGGTATTCGTGACGTGGTGGACGCCGAAGGCTTGGAGCGCGTCTTTGACACCATCCGCGCCTCCTTCACGGAGGAGCCCACCAACTGGTCCCGCCGGTACAAGGCAAACGTGGAGAAGTTGGGTTCCGGTGACGTGATCAAGGTGTCTGAGGTTGTCCGGGATCTGTCCCGCCGTGACGCGGACCGTGGACTTTCGGCAGGGGAGAAGCGCATGCTCACCCAGGCCCGTCGGATTCTGGTGTCCGAGTTGGCCCTCGCCGAGAACACCGATGAGGACGCCGCCACCGCACGCCTGGATGCCGTGCTGGTGGACGCCCTTGCCATCCCGCTGCAATCCCGCCCCAACGGCTCCGACGGCGTAGGCGAATTCGACGCCGACGCGTAACCGAGGTCCGCTCACACCGTTCCTGTTGCGACGAGGGCGGAGAGCCAGCCGAGGAGCATCCAGGGGCCTAGGGGGAAGGGCGTGGTGCGTTCGGCGCGGCGCGTTGCCAGGAGCATCAGGGCAAAGGTGCCAGCGAACAGCAGGGGCAGTGCTCCGGTCCACCACACGGTGGACCAGTCGAACCACCCAGAGGTCAGGCCTAAGAGCACGGCTAGTTTCACATCGCCGAACCCCAGGTGACCTCGGCCCAGTACCCAGAGCAGGGCCCACCCGGAACCCAATGCGGCGGCGCCGAGAAGGGCGGGCAGGAACCGACCCGAACTCTCTGGCTCGAGCAACGCAGGCTCAGCCAACCCGGCGAGTCTAATTAGCTGCGCAAGCGCTAACGCCGCCATGGTCAACACCATCCCAGGCACCACCACGGCATCAGGTAATCGGAACGTGTGCCAATCAATGACAGCAGCGGTGGCCCCGGCGGCCGCCGTCACCCCCACCGCAACCCGCACCAATAGTGGACTATCCGGAGCCGTAAGGATGGCAAACACCACGCAGGCGGGGACGATGACCAGAACCTGGCGAGCGTACGGCGCTATCTCGCGTCGCAGGGGTGCCAGAAGGCTGTGAACGAGAATCGGGACTCGCGTCTGTGTCGTCATGTCTCCACGCTAACCCCTGCCCAAGAAACCCCTGACAACCGTCTCACTATGTGAGATTCGCGAAAACTCAAGCCGCAATCGTCGGGAAAAAACAGCGCCAACACGCACACCAGGCAATCACGTGACGGCCAGATGCGCGCCACGCTGGTGCATCGGCGAGCAACCTGTTCTAGTCTCACCGTTATGCGAACCGACACGCTTCGAATGTGCCGAATGCCCCACTAGCGCACGTTCGCCTGCCCGAGTAACGCTGGCCAGGGGATTTCCCCGCCGCGTTCGCCAACCCTCACGTGCGCAGACGTCTCAGTGAGAGAACAGCCCCATGGAATCGTGGGTGACGTGTTGCTGTTTCTCCGCGTTGATGCCCTCCTACCCATCGAAAAGAGATGAATAGTCATGACTTCCAACTACCGTTTTGATACCCGTCAAGTCCACGCCGGGCAAGTGTCCGATCCGGAAACCGGCGCCACGTCCATCCCCATTTACCAGTCCGCCGCCTTTGAATTCCCGAGCGTAGAAGCCGCCCAAAAGCGCTTTGCCCTGGCTGAACTCGGCCCCATTTACACGCGCCTTGGCAACCCCACCACTCAGGTGGTAGAGGATCGTCTGGCGAATCTGGATGGTGGCGTGGGCGCCCTGCTCACCGCTTCCGGTGCGGCTGCGGTCTACATGACCATCCACAACCTGGCCGAAGCCGGTGACCACATTGTGTCCAGCCCGGAACTTTATGGTGGCACGTTCAACCAGTTTGCCCACACGTTGCCCAAGCAGGGCATTGAGGTGGAGTTTGTGGAGGACCCGCATGATCTGGACCAGTGGCGTGCGGCCATCCGCCCCAACACCAAGGCGTTCTTCTTTGAGGCCATCCCCAACCCGCTCACCAAGGTGCATGACGTGCAGGCCATTGCGGACATTGCCCACGAGGCCGGCATTCCCGTGATTGTGGACAACACCATTGCCACCCCGTACCTGCACCGTCCCATTGAGCACGGCGCGGACTTTGTGGTGTACTCCGCCACCAAGTTCCTCCAGGGGCACGGCGTGGGCATTGCCGGCGCCATCATTGACGGTGGAACGTTTGACTTTGCCAAGCAGCCGGAACGTTTCCCCAATTACAACGAGCCCGACGAGTCCTACCACGGCTTGGTCTACGCGCGTGATCTGGGTGTGGGGGGCGTGTTCGGCGTGAACCTCGCCTTCATCCTGAAAGCCCGCGTTCAGGGGCTGCGTGACATGGGTTCGTCCATCTCGCCGTTCAACGCGTGGCTCTTGGCACAAGGCCTGGAAACGCTCAGCCTGCGCATGGACCGTCACGTGGGCTCCGCCTTTGCCGTGGCCAAGTACCTGGAGGCGCACCCCGCCGTGTCCAAGGTTCACTACGCCGGACTGGAAGGCAACGAGTTCCACGCGCTGGCCACCAAGTACGCCCCGCTGGGTCCGGGTGCCGTGCTCGGCTTTGAGCTGGACGCACCCACGCCGGAAGCCGCACGCGCTGCTGGTGAGGCCTTCATTGCTGGCTTGGAACTCCACCTGCACGTGGCCAACATTGGTGACGCCCGCTCGCTGGCCATCCACCCCGCCTCCACCACGCACTCCCAGCTCAGCCCCGAGCAGTTGGAACTCGCCGGAATCAGCGCTGGCTTTGTTCGGCTCTCGCCTGGTCTGGAGCACCAGGATGACATCATTGAGGACGTAGAGAAGGGGATTGTTGCCGCCCAGGCAGCGCTCGCCGCGTAGGCGACGTCCTTGTCACTACCCTCCCGTTCCCGCCCCGAGCACCACGGCACATCCGGCCATGAGGCTCGGGGCGGAACCTGCACTCCGGCAGTGAATCCTCACCTTTTATGAAAGAGTGACATGCATGAACGAGCCGTTTGACTCCACCAGCGAGGTTCGCCCTCGCCCGGGGTCAAGCGCGGGTTCATTGCCTTCACAGCGCCCGCCTGTTCCGGCCTCGGCGGCCTGGAAACCGGGCGATCCGCCGGGAAACCGCCAGTTTGCCGCCATCGGTGATCTCACCCTGGAAACCGGCATCGTTCTGCCCCAGGTCACCATGGCGTACGAGACCTTTGGCACCCTCAACGCGCAGCGCACCAACGCCATCCTGGTGCAGCATGCTCTGACGGGCGATTCCCACGTGACCGGCCCCGCCGGCGAGGGCCACCCCACCGCGGGCTGGTGGGAGGACCTGGTGGGCCCCGGCAAACCCATTGACACCAACCGCGCTTTTGTGGTGGTGCCCAACGTGCTCGGCGGATGCCAGGGCACCACCGGACCTGCCTCGTTCAGGCCAGTGGGTTCTGGCAGTGATCCTGCAACCTCGGCAGCATCATCGTCGTCGGAGAAAATTCCCTGCGACGACGATGCAGCGTCACCCTCGCGATGGGGCGCCGGATTCCCCCGCATCACTACGCGAGACCAAGTGATGGCCGAGGTGCGCCTTGCCCAGCAGTTGGGGATTTCCGAGTGGGAACTGGTGGTGGGAGCCTCCATGGGCGGCCTGCGAGCCCTGGAATGGGCCGTGATGGGGCCGGAGCAGGGGATTGCGGTGCGCAACCTCATTGCGCTGGCCACCACGGCTGCCACGTCGGCGGATCAGATTGCCTGGGCGCACCCGCAGATTGCTGCCATCACTAGCGATGTGGGCTATCACGATGGCGATTATTACGATCAACCGGACGGCCACGGGCCCCACCGAGGGCTGGCCATTGCGCGGCAGATTGCGCACATCACGTACCGATCCGCTGCGGAACTGGACGGCCGGTTTGCGCGAGAGCCGCAGGGTCACGAGAACCCCATGGTGGACGGCCGATTTGCCGTGCAGAGTTACCTGGATTATCACGGGGACAAGATTGGGCGCCGGTTTGACGCTAACTCCTATATCACGCTGACTCGCTCAATTCTCACACATGACCTGGGGCGCGGGCGCGGGGGAGTGGAGGCCGCGCTGGCCACCATCAAGGCGCGCACCCTGGTGGTGGGGGTGGATTCTGACCGGCTCTTCCCGCTGTCACAATCGGCCCGAATTGCCACGGGAATCCGGGACGCGGACTCGTTTGTGGTCCATACGCCCTACGGCCATGACGGCTTCCTGATTGAGTTTGACCAACTGGTCCCCCGCCTGCGCGCCTTCATTGAATCCGGCGTGGCCAAGGACGCGGAGGCGCCGTGACCAAGGTCACTGGCACATTTCAGCAAACTGTGTAGCGCGTCCACCCTGGTGGGGCATTGAATGGATCCATGCAGGGGATCACCAACGGAGCGCGCGGGGCACGTAGTGTTGCCATCGCCTACGCCACCCCCGGCGCCGCCCACATCACACGCCCCATCCCCAGTGTCACCTACCTCGCCGGCGCCGCCCACCCAACCCACCCCACCCACCCCACCCACCCAGCCCACCCCACAGAGGGCGCCCGCTGATGGCCTCCACCTTTGCTTCTCTGAAAATCACCAACTTCCGGTGGTGGCTCGGCGCTACCCTGGCCAGCAACATTGGCACCTGGATGCAGCGCGTGGGCCAGGACTGGGTGGTCCTCACCTACCTCACCAACGAGTCCGGAACCGCGCTCGGCATTGTGACCGCGCTGCAGTTCCTCCCGTTCCTTTTCCTCAGCCCGTACGCTGGCATCCTGGCGGACCGCCTCCCGCGCCGCAAACTTCTGGTGTGGACGCAGGGTCTCCAAGGCGTCCTCGCCATCATCCTCGGCTTGCTGACCCTCCACGGGCACATTCAACTCTGGCACATCTACGTGATGGCCTTCCTCCTGGGGTCTGTCAGCGCAATTGACGCCCCTGTGCGTCAAACTTTTGTGGCGGAACTTGTCCCGCCCAATCTTCTGGCCAATGCCGTGGGCCTCAACTCTGCGGCCTTCAACGGTGCCCGCATGATCGGCCCGGGTGTGGCCGGTCTGCTCGTCGCAGCCGTGGGTGCAGGCTGGGTGTTCATCCTCAACGGGGTGACCTTTGCGGCCACCATTGCCGCCCTGCTCATCATGCGCAAGGACGAGATGCGCGAACTCCCGTCCGCCCCCAAGGCCAAGGGTCAACTCAAGGAGGCCATCGCGTACGTGCGCGGCCGCACGGATCTCAAGGTCATCATGATTGTGATGTTTGTGGTGTCCACCTTTGGCCTCAACTTCCAGGTGACCAGCGCACTCATGGCTCGCGTGGCGTTCGGTAAGGGCGCTGGCGAGTTTGGGATGGTGGGGTCCGTCATGGCCATCGGCTCGCTGATTGGGGCTCTTCTTGCCGCCCGACGAGAAAAGCCGCGCGTGGCTTTTGTGTTGGGCGCTGGAGGCGGGTTTGCTATCTTTGCAGCGCTGTCCGCCTTGATGCCCAGTTACTGGGCGTACGTATTTGCCACCATCCCGGTGGGTCTGTGCTCGCTGACCATGATGACCGCCGCCAACGCCACCATCCAAACCACCACCGCCCCAGAGATGCGAGGCCGCGTGATGGCGCTCTACATGATGGTGTTCCAGGGTGCAACGCCCATCGGCTCACCCATTGTGGGATGGGTGGGCGAACACTGGGGTCCACGCTGGAGCGTGCTCATTGGTGCCATTGCCACGGCGATTGTCATCATTGCCGCCACCACCTGGGCGTGGGGTCACTGGGGAGTCCACATTCAAGGTCGCTGGAAGTGGCCCTACATGGAGATCATCTCGGACGTACGCCACGGGCAAGATCCAGCCGAGATTCACGAGGACGTTGCGCTGCCCGTGAGCAAGGCCCTAGACGAGTCCGTGACACGGGACACCGGAAAGGCACGTCAGTAGGTTTTCAGGACCTCGGGCGGGTCACCTCACCCCAACTGCTCCACCACGTAGTCAACGCACGCCGTCAGTGCCTGCACGTCCTGCGGGTCTACCGCCGGGAACATGGCGATCCGCAGTTGGTTGCGGCCCAGTTTGCGGTACGGGAACACGTCCAGCACGCCGTTCTCGCGCAGTTCCTTCACCACCGTGGGCGCGTCAATCGCGTCATCCAGGTCAATGGTCCCCACCACGGCGGAGCGATCCTCCGGCCTGCTCACAAACGGCGTAGCCCACGGGCGCTGTTCGGCCCATTCGTACAGAATTCCCGACGATTCAGCGCACCGAGCGCTGGTCCAAGCCAGGCCACCGTGGGCCAACATCCACTCCACCTGGTCGGCGAACATGAGGAGCGTGGCCACCGCAGGGGTGTTCAGCGTCTGATCCTTGACCGAGTTGGCCAACGCCGTGCCAAAGGACAGGAACTCGGGAACCCAGCGGCCCTCCGCCTCGGCGCCGGATTCGAGGCGAGCCGCCCGCTCCATGGCCGCCGGGGAGGCGATGGCCACCCACAGTCCGCCGTCGGAAGCAAACGCTTTCTGTGGTGCAAAGTAGTACACGTCCGTTTCGGCAATGTCCACGGGAAGTCCGCCCGCGCCCGAGGTGGCATCCACCAACATCAGCGCGCCATCAGTGCCCGCCGGGCGGAGCAACGGGGAGGTCATGGCTCCGGTGGAGGTCTCGTTGTGCGCGGTTCCGTACACGTCCGGCGCAGCCAGGGGGGTGCCGTCCGGGGTGGTTCCCGCCGCTGCATCGTCGTCGGAAGAAATCACCTGGAGGTGAGCCACCGAGCCGGGGTCCGCTGACACGATCTGCGGTTCTTGGAGGAACGGTGCCCGGCGGGTGGACGCGGCAAACTTGGCGCTGAACTCGCCGAAGCAGGCGTGTTGCGCGCGGTGCTCCACCAGGCACGCCGTGGCGATTTCCCAGAACGCCGTGGTGCCGCCGTTGCCGAGCACCACCTCGTAGCCGTCCGGCACGGAGAACAAGTCCTTCAGGCCAGCCCTGATCTGACCCACCAGATTCTTGACCGGGGGCTGACGGTGCGACGTCCCCAGCGGAGACCGGCCCGAAGCCGCCAGCAACGCCGCTTGCTCGCCGCGAATTTTGGACGGTCCGCAGCCAAAGCGGCCATCAGCAGGTAAGAGGTCAGCAGGAATGGTGATCGCCATGCCCACACTCTAGGCGCTGGCGGATGAGCGGCAGGGGGACCTGCGCAGAATCGTCGCACAACGGCGATTCCTGCGGGGGATTCCGAGTGACTGGACGTTTCGGCCGCAGTTTCGAAGCACAACGGCGATTTCTGCGTGCGGCGTAGGACCACCAGACACGGGACCACCAGGCGCCAGTCCACCCCGAATGATGCGCCGCAGTCTCGAACCGCACGAGCGCTCTCGGTAGCGTCGAACGTGCTCTCGGCATCCGGGAGTGTGCTGGCGGGCCGCCGAACCCTGCATCCGCCATCGCGTATACCACCATCATGCAGGGACGGGGGACCCAACTCCGGCAGCGCATGTGCGACGATTCCGCCGCAACGCCAGCCTTGGGGTGAAGCCTTCCGCGAGTGGTGACCTGATGAGTGATTGCCCAGGTGATCCGCATCATGGCCGCCGCATCGAGCAGGCCGGGTGACCTCCTCACCCGAACCCGACAGCTCACCTCGCAGGCGCCGAAGGAGTACACCGCATCATGAGTGCCATGAAATGTGGACGGCATCGCGCGCCGGTCCGCCCCAAGACCCCTCTGTCCGAGATTGCCGCAGCGATCAATTCTGGAGCAACGCGGCGCGTTGCAGCCCTGGCCACCACGGGGGGATTGGCGGTGTCCACCGTGACGTCCGCCGCTGCTGCCGTGAACTGGGATGCCGGTGACCGGGGTGGTAACACGCCGCCGGTGACAGGCAGTCAACCCGCCACCCCCGCGCTGGATGTGGCGAACCTGGACCTCGCGCCGGTGTTGTACCACGCCGCCTCCGTGGCAAATGTTGCCCCACCGGTGGTTGTTGAAGCGGACACCCAGATTGCCCTGGAACAAGTGGTGCTGGAAGAAGTGGCCGCTGACACCGTGGCGGATGGGGACAATGACCGTGACGGTCACGGGCATGGACGCCAAGACGTTCCTGCGCTAAATGCGTCGGCGGGTGAGGCGCCAGTTGGGGATGACGCCACCGATGCCGAGTCCGCCGAGGCAGAACCAGTGCAAATCCGGGCGGAGGATTTACTCACCGTGGAAGCCACTCCGGCTCCTCGCCCGGAACCGCCCGCTCCGGTGCGCCGGGCGCCCGCTGCGTCACGGACGGCGAGCCGTCCGGCATCCGGTGGTGGTTCGGGTACCTCCAGCGCCGCCACCAGTTCCGCGAACAACTCAGCAGGCTCATCTGCGGGTTCCGCCGTGGGCTCTACCGTGGCTGCCATCGCTCAGCGATACATCGGCGTGCCCTACCGATTCGGAGGAACCACTCCCGCAGGGTTTGACTGCTCCGGATTCACCAGCCACGTGTTCCGCCAGGTGGGGGTCAACTTGCCGCGCACCTCGGGCGCGCAGCGCGGAGCCGGAACCCAGGTTTCCCGCGGCAACGCACGGGCAGGTGACATCATCTGGAGCCCCGGCCACGTAGCCATTTACTTGGGCGGGGGCCGTCAGATTGACGCCCCGCGGCCAGGAGACCACGTGCGTGTTCGCGGGATTTGGCAGAGCAATCCCGTGTTCATCCGTGTGGGGTGACCCCTAATTCGTCGAGCAATCACTCACTCATTTGAGCCCGGACTACTCACGTGAGCAGTGGGCCCTACTGGGATGCTGGGCTGCGGCTAGGGGTGGCGGCGGACGTTCCTAGAGTTGTCTCTGGTAAATGTCAGAGATTCAAGGAGTTGAGATTCCGTGAGCGCAACAACCACTGGACGGCACCGCGCCGTTGGTCGCTCCGTCACCACCCCCATTGCGGAAATTGCTGGGTACGTGAGCCAATCAGGCATCACGCAGCGTGCCGCTGCAGTAGCAACTGCGGGGGGATTGTTGGTCACCACCTTTGGTTCCGTGGCTTCTGAAGCCGCGCCTATGGATGAGGACACCTCTACCACCACCATTGACGCCGCCACCGTGGCTGACACCACGGGTGTGGCCGATGCCACTGTTGGGGCTGACGCCGTTGCGGTGGGTACCCCGGCTGCCGCGCCGCGCGTTGCCGTGTCTGGCAAGGCGCAGATTGCTACCGAGTCGATTGTGAAGGACGGCGTTGCCACTGTCAACGTCACCAAGTCCACACCCGCCTCTGTGGCTGCTGCGGCTTATGCTGAGCAGATGGGCTCGGCCGATGGTGTGCGCGGTGGGGACGCCGCTTCCCGGAGCAGCGAGCGGGCCGATCTCGGTTCCGCCGCGAGCACGGGTGGGTCTGTGTCCGGTTCGAGCGTGGCGGCCATCGCCATGCGTTACGTGGGCGTGCCGTACGTGTACGGCGGGACCACCCCGAACGGCTTTGACTGCTCTGGCTTTACCGCCTATGTGTACGCGCAACTGGGCAAGCACCTGCCGCACTCGTCGGGTGCGCAGCGCGGTGCCGGGCACGCGGTGTCCTACAAGGACGCCAAGCCCGGTGACCTGATTTCCACGCCTGGCCACGTGGCTATTTACCTGGGGAACGGCAAGCAGATTGATGCTCCGCGTCCGGGTAAAACCATCCAGGTGCGCAACGTGTGGCAATCAAACCCCACGTTCATCCGCGTGCACTGATTTGTGCGTGCACTGACATGTGCGTGCACTGATCAGGACTCCCCCATGAGGGGGGAAATGAAACCACCTGAGGGTCGGTTTTCTGCTGGAAGTGGCGTGTACTCCTACCCGGGGTACACGCCACTTTTGTTTGCCCGCTGACCGCCACGGGCGCCTGACTTCCACGCGCGCTCACCCGGCTGATTTTCGTCCTGGGTAGCCCCGTGGCCACTTTAGAGCCCGAAAATTGGCCACCGGGCTACCCAGGACGGTCAAAGGGGTGGGTATTCCTGTGACTCAGCCCACGGGCGCACTGTGACGTAGGTCATAGTGCCCAGACGCCGCGCGGCATACGGTGGGAGGAGTTTGTATCTCACGGTTGTTCACTAAGGAGACCCACCATGACTGCGCACCCCACACCCAAGAATCGCCACCGCGCCCAACGCACTGCCCTTGAGGCGATCACGGACATGGTGGAAGCCAACTCCACCGTGGGCCGCACGGCCGCTGCCGTAGCCACTGCCGGTGGCATCCTTGTCACCAGTTTCACCGGCTCGCTTCCGGCCACCGCCGAGGCCCAGGACGCCCCGGACGCCACCCCTGCCACGGCCTCTGCGGACACCCATGCGGAGGCTTCCGCCACGCAGGCCGCCATGGATTCGGGCGATGCCCTGGTCATTGACTCCAACACCCAAATCAGCACTGAGGGCCTGGACGGCACCACGGTTCAGGCCGTGGATTCCACCCCAGCCGCAGACCAGAAAGCCTCGGACGCCACCGTGTCTGCTGCCACCGGTTTTGCTGCGGTGGCGGCCAAGGCTCAGGCCTCGGCTGACCAGAAGCGCGCCGATGAGGCCGCCGCAAAGTTGGCTGCTCAGCGCCAGGAAGCGGCAGCATCACGGAGCCAGGCCCGCGCCGCCGTGGGCGGGACAGCAACCGCCACCGCAACAGCCACCTCCGGCGTAGCCACCGCAGCGGAGGCCAGTGTGGCCTCGGTATCCGTGCAGGGTTCCGGAATTGGTGCCCAGGCTGCCGCGCTCGCCCAGCGTTACGTGGGCGTGCCGTACGTGTACGGCGGAACCACTCCGTCCGGCTTCGATTGCTCCGGCTTGACCTCCTACGTGTACGCTCAACTGGGAATTCACCTGTCACACTCGTCGAGCGCACAGCGTTCCGAGGGAACCATTGTGTCCCGCTCGGAAGCCCGCGCCGGTGACATTGTGTGGACGCCCGGTCACGTGGCCATCTACTTGGGTAACGGCAACATTGTGGAGGCGCCGCACCCCGGTGCCAGCGTCCGCGTCATCAAAATGTGGCAATCCAACCCCACCTTTGTGCGCGTGGCCTAACCGGCACGGCGCAATCACGGGCCGAACGCCCAGTAATGATGACGGTGCGGCGCGTTTAGCGTTAGGCTGGCTACAGATGCGTCCTTGAGCCAGCGGAGGTTCCCATGTCCGGCAACGAAACCGGGTCCCGTCACAACATCGTTTTGGTGGGCGTTGACGGGTCACCCACCAGCCTGCACGCGCTCGATTGGGCCGCCGCCCACGCCGAACGCCTGGGCTGGCCGCTGCACATGGTGTGCTCCTACGCCATCCCCACCTTCACGTCTGTATCGCTCGACGGCGGCTTTGCCGCAATGGATGACTCGGCCATTCGCGATGGCGCCCGCACCGTGCTGCTGGACGCGAGGGACCGCGTATCCCACCTGACGGTCCCTATTACGGCCGCCGCAGCAACAGGTGACCCTACGGGTGTGTTGCTGGAAATGTCCAAGGATTACGGGCTGGTGGTGGTGGGAACGCGAGGACGTTCCGGATTCACGGAGAGGCTCCTGGGGACCGTTTCTGCCGCCTTGCCTGCGCAGTCCTCCTGCCCCGTGGTGGTGGTTCCGTATCGCGTCACCTCCGCTGGTGGCGTGGACGTGGAAGGCGCCCGTGCGGACATGGAGCACGTGCGGCCCATCTCGCGGATTGTGGTGGGTGTGGATGGATCTCCCACCTCGGACATTGCTTTGCGGACAGCCATTGAGCAGGCCAAGTTGTGGGATGCCGAGTTGGTGGCCGTGGCTGGCGTATCCGTGGCCGATGGTGCCTCCGCCATTGCGTGGCTCCCGGCGCAAGTGGATCACGAGCAAGTGATTGCCGATGTCAAGGCCGGGTTGGACGCCATCATTGACAAGCACGAGCGCGAATCCGGGATTGAGATTCGCCGCGTGGTACTGGACGGCACCGGTGCCGAGTTGCTGACCGAGTTTTCCACCGCTGCCGATTTGCTGGTAGTGGGGTCACGCGGTAGGGGAGGATTCCGCGGGCTGCTCCTAGGGTCCACCAGCCAAGCAGTGCTGCATCACAGCGCTTGCCCAGTGCTGGTCATCCCGCGCGAGAAGAAACCTCGCGGGTCTCGCGGACGTAGGAACGCGTCCTAGGTCCTTCATTCCCCGGGGGCGTCTATCTCGAAGCATCATGTGCGCCGCCGGCTTACCCCGCCGCTGGCTTACCTCGCTGCCACCTCAGCCGCAGCCAGTAGCACGCACGTGGTCACGGCTTCCATGGCCGCCTCTACGTCAGCCAACGGAGGCATGGACGGGGACAAGCGAATGTTCTGGTCCAACGGGTCCTTGCCGTACGGGAACGTGGCACCAGCAGGAGTGAGGGCCACGCCTGCTTGGCTTGCCAGCTCCACCACGCGCGCGGCCGTTCCCGGAACCACGTCCAAGGACACAAAGTAGCCACCAAGCGGCGTGGTCCACGTGACGCCCTCAATCCCGCTCAACTGATCGCCAAGAATCCGCAGCACGGCCTGGAACTTGGGCGCTAAAATCTCCCGGTGCTTGTCCATGTGGTCCAGCACGGCCTGGGGTGAGTCCAAGAACATGGCGTGACGCAAGTGATTGATCTTGTCTGGGCCGATGGTCTGGAAACTCTTGCGTTTTCGCAGCCACGCCACGTTGGCGTCCGAGCCGCCAAAGAAGGCCACGCCCGCGCCGGGCAAGGTGATCTTAGACGTGGAGGCAAAGTACAACCAGCGGTCCGGGTTGCCCGCTTCGGCACAGAACCGGCCAATGTCCGCAGACGGCACGGCGGTTTCAGTCAAGTGATGAACCGCGTAGGCGTTGTCCCACAGAATCCGGAAATCCGGGGCGGCGGTGGGCATTGTTGCTAGACGACGAGCCACGTCATCCGTCACCGTGTATCCCGTGGGGTTGGCGTAGGTGGGCACTACCCACATGGCCTTGATGGTGGGATCGGCGGCCACCAACTGTTCCACGGCGTCAATATCCGGTCCGTTGGGACGCATGGGCACGGAGATCATCTCGATGCCCATGGCCTCGCACACCGAGTGGTGGCGGTCATACCCAGGAACGGGGCAGATCACTTTGACTGCGCTCGGCCCTGCAACCCCCGGAGCGCCAGCCCTCGGCCCAGCAACACCAGGCCCAGCAGCACCAGGCCCAGCAATGTCCAGCCCTCGCGCGTCAACACTGCGTCCACCAGCGCCAGCACCACGCCCACCACCACAGCCGCATCTCCCTCCGCCACCACGGCAGCCACCGCCCCGGCGTCCAGCACCCCCATGCCCAGCACGCATCCACGGTCCGTCACCGCCTGGAACCCCAAACATCATGGCAAAGGCCAACACGTCATACATGATGTTGAGCGACGCGTTGGACAGCGCCAAAAAGTTGTCCACCGGCACCTGGTGGAGTTCGGCAAAGATCTCGCGAATAGCCAACCCGCCCAGATCACCGCCATAATTGCGCACATCAACACCCGTGGAATCCGTGTGGACGCCCGCACCCGGCAGGGACAACAGAGGCTCGGATAGCGCGAGTTGCTCGGCCGAAGGCTTGCCGCGCGTGAGATCCAGCGCCAACCCTAGGGCTTGAAGCGCGTGGTACGCAGCAGTGAACTCCGGGAGGCGGGAGGCAAGATCGCTCGGTGTCATCATGGCCGCAAGCGTAGTGCCGCACGGGAAATCCACTGGATTGCCACCCCTAGACTGCGGCATATGCTGGATACTGTGCCCTCACGTTCGTCGCAGAACATCAGTGACACCATCCCCACCCCGTATGAGGACCTCCTGCGCGACGTCCTCGCGAACGGCACGCGCAAGGGGGACCGAACGGGCACCGGTACCACCTCCGTGTTTGGGCGCCAGATTCGGTATGACCTGAGCCAGGGATTCCCGCTGATTACCACTAAGAAAGTCCACCTGAAATCCGTGGTGTATGAGTTGCTATGGTTCCTGCGGGGAGAGTCCAACGTGACGTGGTTGCAGGACAACGGCGTGCGGATTTGGAACGAGTGGGCCTCGCCGGACGGCGAGTTGGGGCCCGTGTATGGCGTGCAGTGGCGTTCCTGGCCTGCGCCTGACGGCACACACATTGACCAGATTGCCCGCGTGATTGAGGACCTGCGGACCACGCCCGATTCTCGCCGCCACATTGTCTCGGCCTGGAACGTGGCCATGATTGATCAGATGGCGCTGCCGCCGTGCCACCTGCTGTTCCAGTTCTATGTGGCGGACGGGAAACTCAGTTGCCAGTTGTACCAGCGCTCGGCGGATCTGTTCCTGGGCGTCCCGTTCAACATTGCCTCCTATTCCTTGCTGACGCACATGGTGGCCGCGCAGGCCGGCCTGGACGTGGGCGATTTTGTGTGGACCGGCGGCGATTGCCACATCTATGACAACCACCACGAGCAGGTGGCCCTCCAACTCAGCCGCGAGCCCTACCCGTACCCTCGGCTGGACCTGGCGCCCAGGGACAGCATTGACGCCTACGAGTATGCGGACGTGCAGGTCACGGACTATCAGCACCACCCGCTCATCAGGGGCCTGGTGGCGGTATAGGGAAGGAAAATAGTATGCCAACGGACGTGGCGATGATCTGGGCGCAAGCCATCTGCGACGATGCTCGTCCAGTCATCGGAGCGGCCAATGCCATCCCGTGGCATGTTCCGGAAGATTTTGCCCACTTTAAAAACCTCACGCGTGGGCATCCCGTGGTGATGGGCTTGGCCACGTGGAACTCGCTTCCGCGTAAGCCGCTTCCTGGCCGAACCAACGTGATCCTCGCTCCGGCCACCGCGGAGGTGGAATTCCCCGAGGCGGGTGGTGACGGCATCGTCGTCGAACATTCCCTGGAAGCCGCCTTGCGGGTTGCTGCACAGGCCCCCGGAGGCGAGTTGACGTGGGTGATGGGCGGGGCCACGGTGTATCAGCAGGTGCTGGACGCGGGTTTGGCGGATCGGCTGGAGGTGACGGATGTGGATCTCGCGGTGGCGGGGGACACCTTTGCACCGGTTGTGGACCCGGAGGCGTGGCGGGAAGCTGCACGGGGTCCTTGGGAGGAATCCGTCAAAGGCGGGGTGCGTTACCGCTTCCGTACGCTGGTGCGGCGCTGAACGGCGCCCCCGAGGCGCGGGCACCAGTGGTACCACGCAGCACGCACTGGTTATCCCGGCAGTGTTCCAGGTCAGTGCAGATTTCCTGGCATTATCCGCTGTGTTAGTACCGGCGTGAGGAAGCATCGAGTGGGGAGGCATCGTGGAACGCACAGTTGAGCGAATAATTCAGCGCGCAGGTGAGCGTCCAGTTGAGCGTCCTGTTGATCCCACGGTGGAACACGCCTCCACCACGCGACCACGGCCCACCGGCTGGCATGTGGTGGGAACTCTGGTGCTGATGTTCATTCTGGGGCTGGTGATGGCGTTGGGCATCACGCCGCGGCTGTCTGGCGGCTCGCACGTGGTGGTGACCTCGGAAGCCATGGCCCCCTCCATCTCCAGCGGAGACGTAGCGCTGGCCCATCCCGTGGCGCCGGCGTACCTGGCGGTGGGGGACGTGGTGGCCCATTATCAGGGCGAGGATCAGGTTGTCCGGCGCCTCACGCACATGTACTTCGACGATGCCGATCAAGTCATCGCCCTGGTGACCAGCGCCGATGCTGTGCCGGGCTCCGAGTACCGCTTTGACACCGAGGAACTCATCGGCCGCGTGGTGAACTACATTCCCCGCACCGTCAGCCAGTTTGCCGTCCCCGTCTTTGCCGCCACCAGCGGCGTCCTGGTAGTCCTGGTAGCCACCATGCTCCGCCGCCGAGGCGCCGCCGCCCGCTGAGGCAACGGCTCGACGAGGCAGCCGTCCGACGAGAAGGCACGCCCGGTATCCAACCGTACCGCTCCCAGCGTCCGGTAAGGTAGGGGGAAACTGCTGTACGGCTCAGGCTCGCAGGGCCAGAAAGGAGGTCACCGATGACCGCACTTCGCGTTCCGGTGGCTCCTGCCGTACTGGAGTGGGCACAGGAGCGCGCAGGCCAAAGTAACGGCGGGGCTGCCGTGAAGTTCAAGTCCTGGCCCAAGTGGATCAGTGGCTCTCTTCAGCCGACCCTTCGCCAGGTGGAGCAGATCGCCACGTGGGCACACGTGCCATTCGGTGCGCTCTTCCTCCCGGAACCGCTGCCCGTGGAGTTACCGGTGGCTGACTTCCGTGTTGGACCCGGTGGCCCAGCGCACCGCCCGAGCCAAGAACTTCTTGACTCCTTGCAGACCAGCCAGCGGCGCCAGAACTGGTTCCATGACTACGCAACACGAGTGGGCCTCGAGCCTGTAGCGCTCGTGGGTAGTGCTCGCGATCAAACGCCCGAGCAAGCCGCACAATGGGCCCGAGCCACCTTGGGATTCGAAGTATCCCAACGGCAGAAACTGACCCGTGACGATGTCCGAAACCTTGTAAGAGACAGGTTCGAGAACCTTGGCGGGATTGCCATCTTTGCCGGGATTGTTGGAAATAACACCCACCGCCCGCTGGACAACGAAGAGTTCCGAGGATTCTCTCTGTCCGACGATTACGCCCCGCTGATCTTTGTGAATGCCAAGGACTCCAAGGGTGCGCAGTTGTTCACCTTCTTCCACGAGTTAGGCCACATCCTGCGCCGCGAGTCCGGCGTTTCCGAGTGGTCCCTGACGGATGCTCCGCCAAACGACGCCGAACGTTGGTGCAACGCCTTTGCCGCCGAGGTGCTGGTGCCTGCAGCGGACCTGCGGGCGCATACTTCTTCCGGCGAGATCACCACAGAAACGCTTGATGCCCTGTCCAAGCGGTATAACGCCAGCACGCTGACAATTCTGGTCCGCATGCGGTCTCTGGCACTGATCCCACGCAATGGGTTCGACGACCGATACCAGGCCGAGCGTGACCGCATCATGCGCATTGTTGATGAAGCTCCGGCCCGCTCTGGCGGAAACCACTGGAACAACCAGAAGTTCCGGATCAGTGCTCGCTTTGCCCGCGCGATCATCGCGGACACCTACGAGGGTGGCACCTCCTACACCGATGCGCTGCGTCTCCTCGGATTCAGCAGCGCCACCATGTTGGACACCTACGCCGAGAAGTTGGGGGTGTAGGCATGTACCTGCTGGACACCAACGTTTTCATCGAGGCCAAGAACACCTACTACGGGTTTGACACCGCCCCGGGCTTCTGGGAATGGGTCACGGACCAGAACGCCGCAGGAAACCTCGCCTCCGTCCCCGAGGTGCGCAGCGAGATGACTGCCGGTAACGATGACCTAGCAGCCTGGGTCAGCGGACTCCCGAGTACGTTCTGGTTGCCTGACACTGTGGAGAAGTTGGCATCAGTGACGCAACTCTCCATGTGGGCCGCTGGCCGGTCCGATCACTTCCGCCCGGAGGCGATTAGCGAGTTTCTCGGCTCTGCGGACATGCGGCTGATCGCCGCTGCGGGCGCTGCTGGGCACACCGTGGTGTCACACGAGCGCCGCCACGATGACGCCAAGAAGAAGGTGCCCATCCCCAACGCCTGCGCCGCCATCAACGTGCCCTACCAGAACCCACACCGCCTCTTCCGGAGACTCGGGTTACACCTCGTGCAGCCCTGACCGGGACGCGCTACTCTCCGCCTGCCAACTATGTACCTCCGTCATTCTGCGCGCGAAGCGTCGCAGAATCTCGGCTGGCAGCATCGTCGACTGCGTGGTCTACACGGGGTGTGGGTCGGCAAGACTTTGAATGTCATTATCTCAGAAGCCAATATTCTACCTCAGAGGTATGGTTTTGACATCGGACTACTTGGCCTTCTTGCGCGTGCGCTTCGGTTTGGGGAGCGTCCCGAACTTGAGCGCCGGTGCACAGCCGTCGGCTGACGGCCAGAGGAATTCAGACCCCCGAGGCGCCGAAAACACGCACGCAAATCGGGCCAGGGGGCCGCGCGCGGGCGCGCCCGCGCTTTGGCTGCCCGTCCCTTAATGGGCCACCATGCGCAACTGTGACAGTACTGACTCTCGATTCCCTGACCAAGTCCTACGGGACTCGCCAGGCCCTGGGCGGCGTTTCGTTCACGGTCAATCCTGGCGAGATCTTCGGCTTTGTGGGCTCCAACGGCGCAGGAAAAACCACCACCATGCGCATCATCCTGGGCGTCCTTGCCAGCGATTCCGGCACGGTATCCCTGGATGGCCACCCCATCACGCTGGATGACCGGCGCCACATTGGCTACATGCCGGAGGAGCGCGGCCTCTACCCCAAAATGCACGTGGGGGAGCAGTTGGAATACCTCGCTCGCCTGCATGGCTTGACCGCCCCCGCCGCGCGCGCCTCGGCCGCACAATGGGCGGAAACGCTCGGCGTTCAGGCAAGGCTCGACGATGAAGTGCAGTCCCTCAGCCTCGGAAACCAGCAACGCGTGCAGCTGGCCGCGGCGCTGGTTCACAACCCCAGCATCCTGGTTCTGGACGAGCCTTTCTCCGGCCTGGACCCGGTTGCTGTGGACGTGATGAGTGGCGTTCTTTCCGAGCGCTCCGCCGCCGGAGTGCCCGTGATTTTCTCCTCGCACCAACTGGAGTTGGTGGAGCGCCTGTGCCACCGCGTGGGCATCATCAAGGACGGCCTAATGGTGGCCATCGGCACCATCAATGAACTCAGGGCCTCGGAAGCCCCAAGGTTCGTTGTGGACTGCGCTGTGTCAGAAGGCGCTGTGTCAGAGGGCGCCGTATCAGACACAGCAGCACCGGACACTACCGGCGCCCCCTCGTGGCTCGCCGCCGTGCCGAACGCCACGCTGATTGGCCAGGACGGTTCGCGCTGCGTAGTGGAACTCCCCAAGGAGGATGACGCCGAGGCTGATGGCCAGGCGCTCCTCAACGCGGCCCTTGCCGCTGGCCCGGTGCGCGAGTTTGCCCCGGCCCGAGCCTCGCTCACTGACCTCTACCGCCACGTTGTTTCCTCGCAGGAGGTCTCCTCATGACCACGTTGCCCACCTCGTCGTCCGCTACCGGCACGGCTGTGACCGCCGCGCCCGCGGCAGCCAACCAGTCCGTAGCCACCCCGGCCACCACCCCAACCCCACAGAACCTCGGCTACCTCCAGTCCATCTGGCTGATTGCCGAGCGCGAGATCACTACCCGTGCCAAGCAGAAGTCCTTCCGTATCCTGACCGCAGTGCTGGTCCTGGCCGTGGTGCTCTCCATGGTGGTGATCCACCTGGTAGCCGGTGAAATCACGTCCACCACCATTGCCACCACCAACCCCACCACCTCCACTGTGGTGGAGCACGCCATGACGGCCAGTGAGGTGGATGTCACGGTGTCCACCGTCACGGACGAGTCCGCAGCCAAGGACAAGGTGACCGCCGGTGACCTTGATGCGCTTGTTGTTCCGGCGGCAGATGGTTCTCTGGAAGTATTTGTAGACACCCGTATTGACCCCACCGTGGCCGCTGTACTGAACGGCGTGGCCCAGCAACAGGCGCTCGCGGTTCAGGTCAGCAACCTTGGCGGTGACCCTGCTGCCGTGTCCGCCGCCGTGGGGACTGCGCACGCCACGGTGACCCCGTTGGGACAACCGGATGACCAGGACGCCGGTCAACTCATTGCCGGCATGATGGTGGGCATTCTCATGGCCATTTCCATCATGCTCAGCGCGCAATACGTGGCTCAAGGCGTGGTGGAGGAGAAAACCTCCCGCGTAGTGGAGCTCCTGCTCAGTACCGTGAAACCCACGCAACTCATGGCAGGCAAGGTGCTGGGAATCGGTCTCCTAGGCCTGCTTCAAGTGGCTCTGGTAGTTGGCGCCGCCGCTGTGACCTCGCACTTTACCGGCGTGCTGGACACCTCGGCACTCCAGATGGGCCCGCTGGTGGCCTGGGCGTTGGTGTGGTTCATTGTGGGGTACGCCATCTTCTCGCTCATCATTGCCGCCCTAGCCGCGCTGGTCAGCCGCCAAGAAGAAGTGGGTTCGGTCACCATGCCCGTCACCGTGTTCATGATGATCCCGTACATGGTGGGCATCTCCGTCCTCCCGCAGGACCCCACCAACCACTTTGCCACCGTGCTCTCCTACGTGCCCGGCGCATCCTCCCTGCTCATGCCCATCCGGGACTCCCTCGGCGTGGTGTCCGTGCCGCAGCAACTCATTGCCCTGGCCATCGCCATTGCCGTGATTCCGCTGCTGGTATGGGTGGCCGGACGCATCTACAGCAACGCCGTGCTCCGCACCGGCGGCAGGATCAAACTCAAGGACGCCTTTGCCGGTTCGTAGCCTCTGCGCTTGACCCACAGGCGCGTCCCGTCACGGCGTGTACGCAGTTGTCACCATCGTCGCAGGATATATCAGTTGTACCCATGATATTGCTGTTTTTCTTCCGACGACGATGATGCGTGCCACAGTGCGGGGATGAGTTTCCTCCCTGTGCGTCAACGCCATCACGCCCTGCGGCGCATCCACGCCGTTCACCGCCAACTCCACGCGCCGCGCGTGTTCAGCCATGAGAGCGCCGCGTTGTTGTGGGAGTTGGGGCTGTGGAACGTGCCGCCCAGGGTCCACGTGATTCAGCAGTACCGAGCGGGCAGCAGAGCGTGCCAGCGCGTGGTGCGGCATTACACGGACCCCGGGGACGTGATGGTTTTGGGCGGCGTGCCCGTGACCTCGCTGGCGCGCACCACGGCCGATTGCCTGATGACCATGCACCCCATGGCCGGACTGGTGGTGGCCGATGCCGCCATGGCGCGCGGGCTTTCGCCTCCTGGAGCGCTCCGGGCGCTCCATCGCAGGGGCCGTTGCCGAGGACGCACCAAAGCCGAGATCCTGATTGACGCCGCCGAACCCGGCCAGCGCCATCCGGACGAGTACCACGAGCGCTTTGCCACCCTGCAAGCCGCCTACCCCGAAACCTTTGCCCGGTATCCTGCGGAGCCGTAGGGGTTGGTGGGCCGGGGCGGCCGGTGTCTCGGCGTGACCATCGGGCCCAAGTACCCTCTACCCCTGCGCGGCCAAGTGTGGCTGGGCTTGCATACCGCGCAAGCCGTTCCAGGCCAGGTTGACCAGGTGGGCGGCCACCACTTCTTTGGCGGGGGAGCGGACATCCAGCCAGTATTGGCCAGTCAGGGCAATCATCCCCACCAACATGGGAGCGTAGAGCGGCGCGTTGGCCCGGTCCAAGCCGTTGGCCTCAAAGGCGTCCTCCAGGATGGACGTCACCTGCGTGGCCACGTCCCCCAACAAGGAGGAAAACGTCCCCGTGGCCTGAGCCACCGGAGAGTCCCTGACCAGAATCCTGAAGCCGTCCACATTGGCGTCAATGTAGTCCAGCAGGGCCAGGGCTGTGCGCTCCACAATGACCTTGGGGTGCCCGCCCTCGTTGAGCGAGCCGATCAACACGCCCAGGAGTGCCTGCGTTTCGCGGTCCACCACCACCGCGTACAAGCCTTCCTTGCCGCCAAAGTGTTCATACACCACCGGCTTGGATACGCCGGCGTTCGCGGCAATCTCCTCCACGGACACTTGCTCAAACCCTTTCTCCGCAAAAAGGGCCCTGCCCACGGCTACGAGTTGCGCTCGGCGCTGCGAGGCGGTCATTCTCATGCGCGGCTTTGTGTCCAGAGATGCATCAGCCATAGCCCTATTGTGTCGCTTTGGCCCTTCACATGGCAGAATCTCCCCTGGGCGTGGCATCGTCTAAGGGGAGCGCGTCGCTCCTCCGGCGGGAACACCACGCCGATCCGCCTTGGTGTAATCGGCAGCACACGGGTTTTTGGTGCCCTTGGTCCAGGTTCGAGTCCTGGGGGCGGAGCAGCGGCGTTGTTTCATCGACGATTCAACGAGCCGGAGGTACCGCGTGTCCACGCAAGTCCCCATCACTGTTGTTATTTTGGCCGCTGGCGCCGGAACGCGCATGAAGTCCACCCTTCCCAAAGTCCTTCACCCGCTCAGCGGACGGACGTTGCTGGGTCACGCCATTGCCGCCGCCGAAGCGCTCAGCCCGGAGCAGACCGCCGTGGTGGTCCGTCACCAGCGTGATCTGGTGGCCGCCGAAGCACAGAAGTGCCTGCCGAGCGCCGTGATTGTGGATCAGGATGACATCCCCGGAACAGGCCGGGCCACCCAATGCGCCATTGACGCTCTGGATGCTGCGGCGGGCGCCGCGATTTCCGGTGCCGTGGTGGTGACCGCCTCGGACGTGCCCCTGCAAGATGCTGACACCTTGCAGCGCTTGGTGGATGCACACGTGGACGCCGGAAGTGCCGTGACCGTGCTGAGCACCATCTTGGATGATTCCACTGGATACGGCCGTATCTTGCGGGATGCGGATGGCAACGTCATCGGTTCCGTGGAGCAGAAGGACGCCAACGCCGAGCAGTTGGCCATCAAGGAAATCAACTCCGGCACCTACGTGTTTGATGCCGACGTCCTGCGCCGCGCGCTGAACACGGTGACCACGGATAACGCTCAGGGTGAGATGTACCTGCCGGACGTCATCGCCTTTGCCCACAACGAGGGCCGCCCGTTGCAGGCCGTCATCACGGATGACCCCTGGACCGTGGAAGGCACCAATGACCGGGCGCAACTGGCCGCGTTGGGTACGGAACTTAACCGCAGAATCGTTGAGCGGTGGATGCTTGCTGGGGTGACCTGCGTGGATCCTGCGACGACGTGGATTGACGTGGACGTCACCTTGGAGCAGGACGTCACGCTGTTGCCGGGCGTGCAACTTCACGGCGCCACGGTGATCAAGTCCGGCGCCGTGGTGGGCCCGGATTCCACGCTGACGGACACGGTGGTGGCCGAGGGCGCATCCGTGGTGCGCACGCACGCGTTCTCCGCGGACATCGGCCCGGAGGCCACGGTGGGTCCGTTCACCTATCTGCGCCCCGGCACCGTGTTGGGGAAGAAGGGGAAGATTGGCGGGTTCTGTGAAACCAAGAACGCCAAGTTGGGTGAAGGCACCAAGTTGCCGCACTTGTCCTACGCGGGTGACGTCACCATTGGCGACGGAACGAATATTGGGGCAGCCACCATCGTCGCCAATTATGACGGCGTGAACAAACACTCTTCCGTGATTGGATCTCACGTGCGCGTGGGCTCGGATTCGGTGATTGTGGCCCCCGTGACCATTGGCGATGGCGCGTACACGGCGGCCGGATCGGTCATCACCGAGGATGTGGCACCTGGCGCTCTGGGAATAGGCCGAGCGCGCCAAACGGCCCTGGAAGGGTGGACGGCGCGCAAGCGGCCTGGCACCGCATCGGACAGCGCTGCCCAGGCGGCGTCCGGCGCGGTATCGTCTAGTACAGAGGCGTAAGCACCAACACGGGCATACGCATCAACTTAAGCGGCGTTGGCGCACAGCCACCGACCACGGGGCGCAACCCCAGAGAGCGTGGAGACCATGGCGAACGGTATTCAGATTCACTCTGATGGCGGTAAGGACTTGGTGCTGGCCACCGGGCGAGCACACCCTGAACTTGCTGCCGAGGTTGCCCAGTTCCTGGACATCGGCCTGCTGCCGGTGGAGGCGCGGGACTTTGCCAACTCAGAAACGTACGTGCGTTTTGGGGAGTCCGTGCGCGGAACGGACCTGTTCATTTTGCAGTCCCACACCTCGCCCGTGAACCAGTGGTTGATGGAACAGTTGATCATGATTGATGCCGCCAAGCGTGCGTCCGCCAAGCGGATCACGGCCGTGGTGCCCTTTATGGCGTATGCGCGTCAGGACAAGAAGAGCCGCGGGCGCGAGCCTATTTCTGCGCGCCTGGTGTGTGACCTGCTGTGCCGTGCGGGCGCTGACCGCATCATGTCCATTGACCTGCACACCCCGCAGATTCAGGGGTTCTTTGACGGACCCGTGGACCACCTGTTTGCACAACCCGTGCTGATTGACTACGTGCGAACCCGCATGCCGGCGGGCAACATCACCGTGGTCTCGCCGGACGCCGGGCGCATCCGCGTGGCCGAGCAGTGGGCCTTGGAACTGGGCGGCGGCCCGCTGGCCTTTGTTCACAAAACTCGGGACGTCACGCGCGCTAACGTGTCCCACGCCAACCGCGTGGTGGGTGACGTGGACGGGCGCGATTGCGTGCTGGTGGATGACTTGATTGATACGGCCGGAACCATCACTGAGGCCATCAAGGTAGTGCTGGAAGCCGGGGCCAAGTCCGTGATTGTGGCAGCTACACACGGCGTGCTCTCGCCGCCCGCCGCCGAGCGTTTGGCAAGTTCCGGAGCCTGCGAGGTAGTGGTGACCAACACTTTGCCGCTGTCCGAGGACCAGAAGTTCCCCGGCCTCACGCAGTTGTCCATTGCCGAACACCTGGCCCGCGCCATCAAGGCCGTCTTTGAAGACCAGTCCGTCACCGCCGTCTTTGACGGCCAAATGATTTAGGTTTCACTGGGTCCATTTCCCGCCGAACCCCGTTCCGCTCTGGCTAACCGCCTCCTTGGCGCGAGATAAGTAGGGTTCGCGGCGTGACACGGGATTGGTAGTGTGCCTGACCGTTTACGGTGCGACACTTTGGTGTTACACTGGGATCATGCCAACCACTCTTCGTCGGGCAGCCGTCAGTATCACCCCCCAGGTTCAGCATGCACTGGACGTGGCCGCTCAGCGGTGGCCTGACGCTGCGGGACGCCCCGCAACCTTATTGGCCAAGTTGGCGGTGGATTCCGCAGGCCGGTATGAGAGCCGTCCCCAGCGCAACTCCGATGGGTTATTTCTTGTACCGCGCGCAGGGCGAGTGATTACCAGTGAGATGGTGTACGAGGCGCTCGCCAATGACATCTGACCTGCCGGACATTAATGTTCTCATTGCACTTTACTCGCCGGAGCATAGCCACCACAGGGTGGCGATGACCTGGTTTGAATCCGCTCAGCAGATCAGGACATGCCCCGTCACAGAGTCTGGCTTGGTCAGGCTGTTGATGAACCCCATGGTGATGTGTGGTCGACCTTTGACGGGTCTCCAGGCATTGGAACGTCTGGCAAACCTGCGTTCCCTGCCCAACGTGGAGTTCATTTCGGATGATACCTCGTTGGCTCGGCCAGCCATCCGCACATCGTCACTGACAGGTCATCGTCAGGTGACCGATCTCCACCTCCTCAACATCGCTGTCACCAACAATGCAACGCTCGTAACCATGGATGCCCGGATTTCCGTCCCCCTCACCGCACGCGAACGCCACCATGTCCGCGTCCTGAGTTAGTCTTCCTGCTGCCTGCAGTCTCCTTCAGGTGCGATTCGGCGCGGCGTTTCGTGCAGGCGTTTGCCACGTGTCACCGACGATGAGCTCCACAGTGTTGTGGCTACTGAACGGTGACGGTGGTGGTGGCTTGGGCTGTGGTGCCCGAGGTGTCCATGGTGATGGCTCGGTATTCGAGTTGCGTTCCTGGGGCAATGCCGGAGGTGTCATGGAACACGCGCGGGTCCGTGGTTTCTGCGGTTCCCAGAGGTTGCCATTGCGCTGGGCTTTCCACACCAGGGTCATCCACACCTGCGCCATCTCCACTCGTGCCATCCACGCTTGCGGCGTCTCCATTGGCACCGTCCCCGCTGGCACCAGCAACCCGCCAGGAGAAGGCCGTCAGCGCCCATGTGGCGTCGTCAATGTCTGCGGCAATCGCGTTGAGGCCCGTGCCCACCACGCCGTCTTGAGGCTCGACGATATTCACCCATCGTTCTGATCCTGAACCCACGGGCTGGTCAGCCATCAGCACTACGGTAGACATCCCCGGAACGGTGATCTGGGCTTTCCCGTCTGGGCCGGTGGTGATGTCTGACCCAGCGCCCGCCTCGGGAACCTCTCCCCACAACACGGAATAGTGGGCATCGGGCGTGAAAAGCGTGGGTTCGATGGTGCGCGGCTCAGTGCTGTTGTTGAACGCCACCACGTATTCGATGCGTTCCGCTGCTGGCACGTCCACAGCCACCCGGCTGGTCGCGTAGACGCCCTGCCCCGGATCCGCCCACCGCTCGCTCTGCGTCCCGGACACCAGCGCAGGATGGTCAGCCCGCAACCGAGCCAGCGCTGCGATGTGTTGGTACAACCACGCATCGAGGTTGAAGTGGCCCTGGGTACCGAACGGTGTCCCGTCTACCAATGCCTCCGCAGCAAACCCGGGGACCTGGGTGGCAAACATGTCCTGCCGCGAGTCCTTGTCCCCATCGGTTCCGGCAAAGCCTTGTTCGTCGCCGTAATAGACCACGGGTTGCCCACGGGTGAGGAACATCAGATCATGGGCGAGCCGCAACGCTGCGGGCGGGTCTGCCGCGTCTCCGAGGAGATAACCGGCCCTGCCCATGTCATGGTTGCCCAGGAAGGTGGGCAACTCGCTGGCCGACGAGTGTGGCGTGGTGTAGAAATCATCGTTCCGGAAGAGTTGCTGTAGGCCACCTGCATCGCCACCCCGTGCAAACGCCACCGCCGCGCCTTGGAAACCAAAGTCCAATACGGCGTTCATGTCCGTGTTCCGCGGGTACCGGGAGAGAATCCCCGGGTCACCGTCATACACCTCGCCGAACATGAAGAAGTCAGGCTTACCCACGGACACGGCGTGCTCGTGGATCCCCTGCGTGAACGCCTCCCAGAACTCAAAGTTCACGTGCTTCACGGTGTCAATACGGAAGCCATCAATGCCGATGTCCACCCAGGTGGAATACACGTCAACAAACCCGTTCACTACGCGCGGGTCCTCGGTGTTGAGATCATCGAGGCCGCCAAAATCTCCGTAGGTGACAGACTCGCCCTCCCAGGTAGTGTCCCCACGGTTGTGGTAATAACTCGGGTCATTGAGCCACTCTGGAGACTTGATGTGAGCCTCGGCGGGGTCCACCACGGGGGTGTACGGTGCCTCTGAGGTGGGGCGGTAGGCGTAGTCCCCGTTCGACGTCCGAATCACATCCGCCGTGTGGTTGGTGATGATGTCAAAGTACACCTTGATGCCGCGCCCATGGGCGTCACTGATCAACTCCTGGAGTTCCTCGTTGGTACCAAAGTGCGGGTCAATCTGTGTAAAGTCCGTGACCCAGTACCCGTGATATCCCGCCGACGCATTCTCGCCATCTCCTTGAAACACCTTGTTGACAAAGGATGGCGTCAGCCAGATGGCCGTGGTGCCGAGGCCCTGAATGTAATCCAGCCGTTCGCGTAGTCCCGCCAGGTCCCCACCGTGGAAAAAGCCTGGGTCGGTGGGGTCAAATCCGGTAGTGAGGCGGTCACCGCCCTTATCCGCACCGGCTTCGCCAGCGTCACCACCGCCCAGCCCACCACCGCCCAGCCCACCGGCATCGTTGCTTGAATCTCCGTTGGCAAACCGGTCCGTCATCACAAAGTAGAACTGCTGGCCAGCCGCCTCAGAGCGGAATGGGGGAGGAACGAGTGCCGCGCCATCGTCGTCGGAAATACTTCCCTGGCCCCCATCACCAGAGCCCGCGGGCCCGGCCACAGAACCTTGCCCACTGCCGCCCCACCGCGCTTGTGCCCAGTTCAGCACCACCATCCCGGCGAGCACCACGGCGAGCAGGGCAACGCACGCCGCCACTCTTCGCCAGGGAATTCTTCTCATGCCCCCAGGCTAGACCAGGGGTGTGACACGAACGCCCGCAGCCGAACCCCCGCCACGGATCGTCACCATCTTGAGATGCACACCGCGCCGCACCCACACCACCCCCAACCCACCCCCAACCCACCCCCAACAAGCCCCCAACCCACCCTCAACCCACCCTCGCCCCGCCCTCAACCCGCTCTCGCCCCGCCCCCGATTTCGCCATATCCCACCCACCCGCTACACTGGAACAGTTGCCTCGGCGAGGGAGCGCGTGTGCCACCCGGTACACCAGCGTCTCCGTGATCGACTGGGCTGGGCTCCACCCGCAACGCGCCTACCAGGCGCAACGCGGCCAGGAACCCACGCTGTCTCCCGTGCTCGTGGCGCATCTGTCCACTCGAAGCCTCCAAGGAGCCTGACAAAAATGTCTCAGATCAAGCTTGACGCCCAGCCGCGTAACGAATTCGGCAAGGGCGCAGCACGCCGCGCACGCCGTGCCAACCTGGTCCCCGCCGTGGTGTACGGCCACGGTTCGGACCCCATCCACATCACCGTTCCCGCGCATGACACCATGATGGCGCTGCGTCAAACCAACGCCCTGTTTGCCCTGCCCCTGGGCAAGAAGGACCAACTGGCCATTGTCCAGGACGTCCAGCGTGATCCGGTACGCCAGATCATTGAGCACGTGGACTTCCTTGCGGTGAAGGCCGGCGAGAAGACCGAAGTTGAGGTCCCCGTCATTGTGGTGGGCGAGCCCTTCTCCGGCTGCATTGTCATTGTGCAGTCTCAGCACATCCAGTTGGAGGCTGAGGTCACCAACCTGCCCTCCTCCGTGGAGGTCAACGTGGACGGCCTTGAAGACGGCCACGTCATCAACGCCGGTGACATCACCCTGCCCGCGGGCGCCACGCTGGTCACCCCCGAGGACCACACCGTCATCACCATCATCGAGCCGCGTGAAGAGGCCGAAGAGGTTGAGGGTGAGGAAGGTGCCGAAGGCGCCGAGGGTGAAGCCGCCGCCTCTTCTGACGACGAATAATCCCACCTCATCATGTCCGACGCCTTTGTGATTGTTGGGGTAGGTAACCCCGGCCCCATGTATGCGGGAAACCGCCACAACGTGGGTCAGATGGTGGCGGATCTTGTTGCGGCGCGCGCGGGGGTGCGGTTCTCCAAGCACCCTCGCGCCAACGCCGTGGTGGGGGAAGGCCGCCTCGGCGTGAGGCCGGGGGGCGTCCCCGGGCCGCGCGTGATTGTGGCCAAACCGCTGTCCTATATGAACAACTCCGGCGGCCCCGTGTCCACCCTGCTCAAGTATTACGGTGTGGAGCCGGAAAGTCTGATTGTCATTCACGACGAAGTTGACATCCCGTTTGATTCCATCCGTTTGAAGAGCGGTGGGGGAGAAGGTGGCCACAACGGGCTTCGGGATATCACCGCCGCCGTGGGGACCCGCGATTACCTGCGCGTTCGCGTGGGGGTGGGCCGACCGCCGGGACGCATGGACACGGCCGATTACGTGCTGCGAGATTTCACACTCGGAGAGCGATCAGACCTGCCCATGCTCATCTCTGACGCTGCCGACGCCACCGAAATGATTGTCACCGAGGGGCTCCTTGCCGCCCAAGGCAAGTTCCACGCCCCCGCTCCCACTAGCTAAACACTGCGTTTCCTGCTTCCTCTTACGTACAACCAAGGAACACTATGACTACCGATCCCTTTGCCAACCCGGGCCTGTCCACGCCGGACGTGCCGAGCACCCCGGACGTTCCCGCCACGCCCGCAACTCCCACCACTCCGGCCTCGCCCGTCACTCCCGCCGCTGCCCAGCCCGTGCGGGACCCGCTCGCTCCGCCGAACCCGTGGATGCCCGGCTACGGCCAGGCTGCGGCAACCCCATCTCCCGCTGTCCCCGCGAGTCCGTTTGCTGACGCGAACCCGAATGTGACGGCTCCGGCCGCGCAGGCTCCGGCCAGCCCGGCATCGGCCGGCCCGGCGCAGCCTGCTGACGGCATCCCGGCGCAGCCCACCCCTGCCCCGGCCCAAGCGCCGTATGCCACGCAAGCCGGAGTGCCGAACACGGACCCCTACGCCCAGCAGCAGCCGCCGGTGTATGCAGCCCCGGGCACCCAGCCCGCCTACGCCCAGGACCCCTATATGGAGGACCCCTACGCCCAGCAATACAACCCTCAGCAATACGGCGCTCAGCAGTACCCGTACGCCCCGGCCCAGGCAGTCCAAGCCACGGACGGTGTGTCCATTGCGGCGCTGGTCACCTCGCTTCTGGGCTTCCTCGGCGCCATCGCCGTGGTCCCGGTGTTCGGGTCCATCGCGGGCTTGATCCTCGGCATCATCGGCGTCAACCGCACCAAGATCAACGGCAAAAAAGGCCGCGGCATGGCCATTGCGGGCATCGTCCTCGGTGCTCTGGGCGTGGTCCTGTCCATCGGCGCCATCGTTCTGTGGTCCTGGCTCATTGCCCAAGAACCCGGTACCTGGGAGCACATCACCCACTACCCCGCACCGGGTAGTTTCTAGTCCAGGTAGCCTGTAGTACGTGAACCTCTCGGGCATCCTCCCCACGCTGCTGCGCGATCCGGGGGCTTCAGCATTCCTCGCCGAAGTCCCCACGCGCGGCTACGGGGACGTGGTGTGCCCGGTGGGCGTTCGCGCGCCCTTACTCGTCGCAGCCTCACGGCAGCGGCCCATGGTGGTGATCACCGCCACGAGCCGCAGGGCCGAGGAGTTGGCCATTGCCGTCAGGGCGTACATGCCCGACGACGAAGGTGAGGCCGTAGCCGTACTTCCAGCCTGGGAAACGCTTCCGCATGAGCGGTTGTCCCCGCGGGCTGACACGGTGGCAGGCCGCGTTTCCGTTTTCCGCCGCCTGGCCCACCCGGTGAAATCCGCCTCGGAGACCCCACCTGCCCGCCAATCTGCGGGCAGCGCAGGGGCTTCCCCTCACACCCGCCAATCTGCGGGCTCCGTTGCCGCGTCTCCTACCCGTCATTCTGCGGGCTCCGTTGCCGCGTCTCCTTCCCGTCATTCTGCGGTCCGCGAAGCGGTCTCGCAGAATCTCGCCCCCACGTCCCCCTTTGGCCCCATCCGCATCCTCATCATCCCCACGCGCGCCTTGCTGCAACCCGTGGTGGCGGGCCTGGGAGACCTGGAACCCGTGGCCCTCAAAACGGGGGACACCGCCGATCTCACGGACGTGGCGCAGCGCCTCACCGCCGCCGCCTACACGCGCGTGGACATGGTGGAGCGCCGTGGCGAGTTTGCGGTGCGCGGGGGAATTCTGGACGTTTTTGTCCCCACCCAAGCCCACCCGGTGCGCATCGACTTTTGGGGTGATGAGGTCACGGAAATCCGCTGGTTCTCTGTGGCTGACCAGCGGTCCCTAGAGATTGCTGAGCATGGACTCTGGGCGCCTCCCTGCCGGGAAATCCTGCTCACGGATGCCGTGCGAGCCAAGGCCACGGCGCTCGCGGACACCATCCCCACGGCGCGGGACATGCTGAAGAAACTTGCCGAAGGCATTGCGGTGGAGGGCATGGAATCGCTCGCCCCGGTGCTGGTGGACCAGATGGTTCCGGTGCTCAGCCTGGTGGACGCGGAATCCCTGGTGGTGGTTGATGAACCCGAGCGGATTCGCCGCCGCGCCGAGGATTTACTCACCACCTCGGCGGAGTTCCTGGCCGCCGCCTGGACCAGCACCGCCGCCGCTGCCGCCTCCACAATCTCCATTCCATCGTCGTCGCCTACAACGCGCACCCCCATTGACCTTTCGGCGGCCTCCTTCCTCAGCTTTTCCGAGGCGCAGGAAACAGCCATGGACCGGCACCTGGGCTGGTGGACCTTCAACTCCTTTGGCTTGGACGAGGACGCCACCTCCACCATCACGGTGGCCGCGCGTGACGTTCAGGCCTACCACGGGGATTTCCCGCAAGCCACCGCCGATCTCAAGGACCTCTGCGCCAAGAACTGGGAACTGGTCCTCACCACGGAAGGGCCCGGCCAAGCCACGCGGATAGTGGAACAACTCATGGCGGCGCACTGCCCCGCCGTGGTGGTGCCCAACCTCACGGGTCCGCCGCAGCCGCATGTGGTGTCAGTACTTCCTGCGCTGGTGGGGCAAGGGTTTGTGGCACCGAATCTCAACCTCGCCGTGTTCAGCGAGCAGGATCTCACGGGCCGCGCCGGGCAGGGAACCCGGGACATGCGCACGCTGCCCAGCCGCCGGCGGAACACGGTGGACCCGCTGCAACTCAAGGGCGGGGACTACATTGTGCATGACCAGCACGGTGTGGGCCGCTTTGTGGAGATGACGCAGCGCACCATGGGGGTTCCACCGAACGCGGCAGTCAGGGAATACCTCGTCGTCGAATATGCTGCGTCCAAACGTGGCCACCCAGCTGACCGGCTCTACATCCCCATGGAGCAACTGGATCAGGTGACCAAATACGTGGGCGGCGAATCCCCCACGCTGTCCAAGATGGGCGGCGCGGACTGGAAGAACACGCGGGCCAAAGCGCGCAAACACGTGCGCGAGATTGCCACGGAGTTGATCCGCCTGTACGGCGCGCGCATGGCCACCACAGGGTACGCGTTCAGCCCGGACACACCGTGGCAGCGGGAGTTGGAAGATCAGTTCATTCACGTGGAAACGCCGGACCAACTCTCCACCATGGATGAGGTCAAGGCGGACATGGAGAAACCCACCCCCATGGATCGCCTGATCTGCGGAGACGTGGGGTACGGGAAAACCGAGATTGCCATTCGGGCCGCGTTCAAGGCCGTGCAGGACGGCAAGCAAGTGGCCGTGTTGGTGCCCACCACGTTGCTGGTGCAGCAGCACTATGAAACGTTCACGGATCGGTTCTCCGGATTCCCCGTGAACGTGGCGCCGCTGTCCCGGTTCCAAACGGCTAAGGAGTCCAAGGCCGCACTGGAGGGCCTGAAGGACGGCTCGGTGGACGTGGTGATTGGGACGCACAGGCTCTTGACCGGAACCGTGCAATTCAAGGACCTGGGCCTGGTCATCATTGACGAGGAGCAGCGTTTTGGGGTGGAGCACAAGGAGACGCTCACCCAACTGCGCGCCGAGGTGGACGTGCTCTCCATGAGCGCCACACCTATTCCGCGCACTCTGGAAATGGCCGTCACGGGCATCCGGGAAATGTCCACGCTGGCCACGCCGCCGGAGGAACGTCATCCCGTGCTCACGTATGTAGGTGCGTACGACGAAAAACAGATCACGGCGGCCGTTCGCCGGGAGTTGCTCCGTGAGGGTCAGGTGTTTTACATCCACAACCGGGTGGAGTCCATTGATCGTACGGCGGCTCGGCTGCGAGAACTCGTCCCGGAAGCCCATATTGCGGTGGCGCACGGCAAGATGAGCGAAGCCCAGTTGGACCGCGTGATCCGGCAGTTCTGGAACCGCGAGGTGGACGTGCTGGTGTGTACCACCATTGTGGAAACTGGGCTGGACATCTCCAACGCCAACACCCTGATTCTGGAGCGCGCGGACCGGATGGGGCTTTCTCAGTTGCATCAACTCCGGGGCCGCGTGGGGCGCGGGCGCGAGCGCGCGTATGCGTATTTCCTGTACCCGCCGGAGAGGCCGCTCACGGAAACAGCCCATGATCGGCTGGCCACCATGGCTGCCAACACGGACTTGGGCGCCGGAATGCAGATTGCCATGAAGGACCTGGAGATTCGCGGTGCTGGCAACTTGCTGGGCGGCGAACAATCCGGGCACATTGCCGGAGTGGGTTTTGACCTCTACGTGCGCATGGTGGGGGAGGCCGTGGCCGCGTTCAAGGGCGAGGCCGAGCCAGCCCGCACGGAAGTATCCGTGGAACTGCCCGTGGATGCGCACCTGCCGGAGAGTTACATTGGGGCCGAGCGCCTGCGCCTGGAGGCGTACCGGAAGATCGCTGCTGCCGGAGATGTAGCAGGGTTAGAACGCGTCCGGGCCGAGTTGCTGGACCGCTACGGGTTGTTGCCCGAGGCCGCCGGGTTGCTCTTTGACGTGGCCGCGTTGCGGTTGTACGCCGCCGAGGTGGGGTTGGCGGAAATCACGGTGCAGGGTCGCATGGTGCGTTTTGCTCCCGTGGAGTTGCGCGAATCCCAGGCTTTGCGGCTCAAGCGCCTGTACCCCGGCGTGGTGCTGAAACCGGCTATCCGCGCCTTCCTGGTGCCCTTCCCCACGGACCGCCGCGTGGGCAGCAAGCAACTGAACGGCCAACCTCTGCGTGGCGCGGACATCCTCACCTGGGCCCGCCACCTCATCGAGATCATCCTCGAACCCTCGCGCCCGGCCTAGACACCACCCGGCAATCTCCTGGCGGGGCTGAAACCTGACCGTGAGCAAACGCCGTGGGGGTGTGGATGTACGCGTACGAGGGGTCGTACGCGTACATCCACACCCCCACGGCGAATCAGCCGACACCCCACCCGTCAATATTCAGGCCGCGCAGCGGCATCGCAGAATCTCGCCCCCCACCTTCGTCGCAAATCAACACAAATCAACGGGCAGCGTGCCATCCGCGCCGACACACCCCGGATACCGTTACCTCGCCGTGACAATCGCGCTAGGCTCAGGGCGTCCAAATGGTTGCTTGGCGTCCTACCGCCGATTTCCGCGCACGGAAGCGCTCGGAGGTTCTACGCTTTCCAGCGACCACCCTCGGTCACTTTTCTTAGGAGCACTCTGTGGCTAGCATCGTTAACATTCACGCTCGGGAAATCCTTGACTCCCGCGGAAACCCCACCCTTGAGGTAGAGGCCATCCTCGACGACGGCTCGTCCGCCCTCGCTGGCGTCCCCTCCGGCGCCTCCACCGGCGCTTTTGAGGCCGTGGAACTCCGCGATGGTGACAAGGCACGTTACCTGGGCAAGGGCGTGGAAAAGGCCGTTGCACACGTCAACGACGATATCGCCCCCGCACTGCTCGACGACCCGGACTTCATGCCGGACGCCGAGGACCAGCGCGCCATTGACCAGCGCATGATTGACCTTGATGGCACCCCCAACAAGGCGAACTTCGGCGCCAACGCCATTCTTGGTGTGTCCCTGGCCGTAGCCAAGGCCGCTGCCGAGTCCGCTGGCCTGGACCTCTACCGTTACATTGGTGGACCGAACGCTCACACGCTGCCCGTCCCCATGATGAACATCATTAACGGTGGCTCGCACGCCGAGTCCACGGTGGACTTCCAAGAGTTCATGATTGCCCCCATTGGCGCCCCCACGTTCAAGGAAGCCCTGCGTTATGGCGCCGAGACGTACCACAGCCTGAAGTCCGTTCTGAAGAAGGCCGGCTACGCCACTGGTTTGGGCGACGAGGGTGGCTTTGCCCCCAACCTGCCCTCCAACGAGGAAGCCATCAAGCTCATCCTGACCGCCATTGAAGGCGCCGGCTTCAAGCCGGGCGATGACATTGCCATTGCTATGGACGTTGCCTCCACCGAGTTCTTTGCTGACGGCACCTACAACTTCAAGAACGGCGAGAAGCACACGCCGGACGAGATGATTGCTTTCTACGAGAACCTCATTGACAACTACCCCATCGTGTCCATTGAGGACCCGCTGTCCGAGGACGAGTGGGGCTCCTGGAGCAAGTTCGTCTCCGAGGTAGGAGACAAGGTTCAGGTTGTTGGCGATGACCTGTTTGTCACCAACCCCGAGCGCCTTGCCCGCGGTATCAAGGAGAAGGCCGCCAACTCGCTGCTCGTCAAGGTGAACCAGATTGGCTCGCTCACCGAGACGCTCGACGCCGTGGAGATGGCCCACCGTGCCGGCTTCACCACCATGACCTCGCACCGTTCCGGTGAGACGGAAGACACCACCATTGCTGACCTCGCCGTTGCCACCAACTCCGGCCAGATCAAGACCGGTGCCACCGCCCGTGGCGAGCGCATCAACAAGTACAACCAACTGCTCCGCATTGAAGAGTGGCTGGGCAGCGCCGCCGTATACGCCGGACGCAACGCCTTCCCGCGCTTCACCGCGTAGTATCCCGCTAGATCAACGAAACCCCGCCAGGCCAATCGGCCCGGCGGGGTTTCGTAATTCCCCACAAAGCCACCCCACAAAGTTTCTCCGCTGCGCTTCGAATACTTTGCGGGGACCCCAAGTCACACCCCACAAAGCCACCCCGGCAAGGCTTTGCCGTCGGTTGAGCCGGGCCGTAGGCCCGTGTCGAAACCACGGCACCGCAGAAACCCCAAGTCCTGCTGCGGCCTGCCTGCCATGCCTTGCCAGGTCTGCCGTCACCCCCCTATGATGACAATTCAGTCTTTTCTTCACCGTTGAGGGTTATCACTATGGGGCGCCACCACCGCATCAGCGCAATGGGCGCGTTTGTTGTGGGCGCCGTTGTTCTGGGCACTGGGGCTTTATCTGCGACGATGGTGCTCGAAGCCCCCTCGGCGGATGCTGCAGCCCAACCCAGCCAGTCGCAGACAGTCACGGGATATCTCTCTGTCCTGGCCGATTCCCAAGACGTTGATTCCCACGGTGATTCGTCCCATCTCAGCCCGGATGATGATCACCGCACCGTGTGGCTGCACAGCACGGACGGCGCCACGCTCGGCGGACACGCGCAGGCGCCTACCAACATCCCCACCCAAGTCCCCACCGAGGTGCTCGCTGAAGCCAATGTTGGCGATCTTGTCACCGTGGCGTTGGACTCCGAGGGTGCGGTGGACACCGTCACCGTCGTCGAAGAATCAGCAGCGCCCTCTGCTGGAGATGATGCCGGAGATGACGGCGCCGGAGATGACACTGCCGATGAGAGCACCGGCGGCATGACCACAGCCGGAGCCCTCACACGCGGCGACTCCTCAACGCCCACAGCCAAGGCCACCTCAACGGCCGTCAACCACCCGGTTTCTGTGGTGGTGATGTCTCCGAAGAACGTTGCGTTGTCATCCACCTGGCAGGCAGATGCCGAGGCCGCACTCCAGGAAATGGCCGCGTACTGGGCGTCCGAGAGTGGCGGTGCCATCCAGATGGGCCAGAGCAAGATGGTCAACGCCGCTGGACAACTCCCCACCTGTGACCGCGGCAACCCCTGGGCCGTGTGGGATGCGGCGCTGCAACTGGGCATCTCCACGAGCATGCTGCCCACCTGGAACCCCAACCAGCACCTGTTGGTGATTGCCGAGGGCTGCCCTTCGGATCCCAACACCGGCGTGGGAACCATTGGCACCGCCCCCATTCAAGACAACACAGGAACCCTGTATCCGCTGGGTTACGCACTGGCGTGGGAGGGGCCGCAGAAGGACACGGTGGCCCACGAACTCGGGCACAACTTGGGCTTGGAGCACGCCAACGTGCTGGTATGCCCCAACGCCGCCAGTTCACAACCCGGCAAGAACCCTAACGATTCGCGGGTGGACAAGGCTATGGACCCTGGTTGTCAGATTTGGCCTTACGGGGACGGCTTTGATGTGATGTCCTACTCCGGGAGAGGTAACTTTGGCTCACTCTCCGGGATTCCTGCCTCCTACCTGGGCTTTGACCGCGGCCTGGTGACCATTCCGTTGAAACGTGACCCGGAGACCATCACCCTGACGGCCTCCTCGGAATCCTCGGGAACTCGGACTGTCACGGTGAAAGAACCCCTGACCAATGAGCAGTACTGGATCACGTTGCGAGCCAACGATGGGCATGACGCCGGTATTCAGGACGCCAAGACCACAGCGATGGAGGTTGCAGGCTTCCTCTATCGCTGGGATTACGGCGTCAAGATCACCAAAGCCATCCAACCGGCCTCTGGATTCTGCAGCAGCACCGTAGTGTTCCCGTACTGCGGAACCGCTGCCATCACTAACCCCGTGTCCGCCATCAACTCCGCCGCGCGCAGCACCACGTTCCCCGAGGGCGCCACCTTCCGCACGGAACTGGACGGCCTGGTCATTGAGGTCAATGACATCTCCGGCACGCAGGCCACCATCACCGTAAGCCAGGATTGGAAAGACTTCACCGGGAAACCCGCAGTGAAGATTTCTGGCTCCACGGCGTTTGGTGGCACGCTCACGGGTTCGCTCAGCGGACTCACGCCGGCATCGAGCAGCACCGCCTGGCAGTGGCTGAAGGACGGCAAGGCAATCAGCGGGGCCACGCGCACCACGTACAAACCCGTGGTGGGGGACATCGGTCACAAGATCACGGTCCGTGCCGCGGGCCGGAGCGTGGGATATCGGGACTCGGCAGCGGCTACGTCAGCGGCCACCACCATCACTCACGGCACATTCACCGGCGGGTCCGTGAAGGTCACCGGCACTATGAAAATCGGCCACAAGCGCACCGCCGAGGTGACAGGGTACTCGCCTGCGCCGTCGTCGCACAAATACCAGTGGTACGCCGGGAGTGCCAAGATCAGCGGCGCTACCGGGAAAACCTTCACGCTGACCAAAGCCCAAGCCGGGAAGTCCCTCTGGGTGCAGGTGACACCGGAACGCAGCGGCTATCAGGGTGCGGCCAAGGCGTCCTCCAAGGCCACGTTGAAGCAGATTGGCCCGGGCACGGTGAAGATCGCCAACGCCAGCGCCCACCGTGTGGGGAAAACGCTGCGGGCCAAGAAATCCGGCTTCACGGGTCATCCCACCGTGTACTCCTATCAGTGGCTGCGCAACGGGCATGCTATCTCCGGTTCCAAAGCCCGAAGGTCCACGTACAAGGTGACGTCCAAGGACGTGGGAAAGAAGATCTCGGTGCGCATCACCGCCAAGCGTTCAGGATTCCTCAAGGCCGTGAAAACGTCCGCCAAAACCAGCAAGGTCACGTGGTAGCCAAACCCCCCAACCCGCTAGCGGAATCATTCGCGTGCGTTTTCGGCCTCATGACGCGAGTTTCCGATACCCACGGCGGCACAAAGGCAATCCATCTCCTACCCTGCCGGTAGACTCGCGTCCATGAGTCACATCCTGTCCGCCGTAGCCTGGCCGTACGCCAACGGCCCGCGGCACATTGGTCACGTTGCCGGTTTCGGCGTCCCCTCTGACGTGTTCAGCCGGTACATGCGCATGGCCGGTCATGATGTCCTCATGGTGTCCGGCACGGACGAGCACGGCACGCCCATCCTGGTCCAGGCGGAGCAGGAAGGTGTGGACCCCATTGTTCTGGCGGATCGCTACAACCGCGTGATTGTGGAGGATCTCACCTCCCTCGGCCTCACCTATGACCTCTTTACGCGTACGACGACAAAGAACCACTACGCGGTAGTTCAGGAACTTTTCCGCACGGTTCACCGCAACGGCTACATGGTGGAGCAGACCACCTTTGGGGCCATCAGTCCCTCCACGGGACGCACCTTGCCGGACCGTTTCATTGAAGGGCAGTGCCCATTGTGTGGCGCTGACGGAGCTCGCGGTGACCAGTGTGACACCTGTGGCCAGCAACTTGATCCCATTGACTTGAAGAACCCGGTGAGCCGTATCAACGGTGAGACTCCCAAGTTTGTGGAATCCCAGCACTTCTTCTTGGACCTCCCCGCACTGGTGGACTCCCTGGCAACATGGCTGGGAGGGCGCACGGATTGGCGCCCCAACGTGCTGAAGTTCTCCCTGAACTTGCTGGATGACATCCGCCCCAGGGCCATGACCAGGGACATTGACTGGGGAATCCCGGTGCCGCTCCCCGGCTGGGAGGACAACCCCACCAAGCGCCTCTACGTGTGGTTTGATGCCGTCATTGGGTATCTGTCCGCGTCCATTGAATGGGCTCGACGATTCGGCATGGACGCCTCCGGTGCGCCAAACCCTGAAGCCTGGCGCGCGTGGTGGAACTCGCCGGACGCGCGGTCCTTCTACTTCATGGGCAAGGACAACATCACCTTCCACAGCCAGATCTGGCCGGCGGAATTATTAGGGTACGACGGCCGCGGTTCCCGCGGCGGTGAGCCGGGCGAGTACGGGACGCTGGAACTCCCCACGGAGGTAGTAAGTTCCGAATACCTGAACCTGGCCCCGCTCTCGGACGAGCGTAATGCGGACGGCACCACCAAGTTCTCCTCCTCGCGCGGTCGCGTGATTTACGTGCGGGACATGCTGGCGCGCTATCAGCCGGACGCCTTCCGCTACTATGTGGCCTCCAACGGTCCCGAGTCCCAGGATGTGGACTTCTCCTGGCAGAGTTTCCTGGAGCGCACCAACAACGAGTTGGTAGCGGGCTGGGGCAACTTGGTGAACCGATCGGCCGCCATGGTGGCCAAGAACTTTGGCGAGATTCCCACCCCGGGCGAGTTGGCCGATGTGGACCGGGACGTGCTGGCCAGGGTCACCGCAGGATTTGACACCGTGGGCGGGTTTATTGAGAACAACCGCTTGCGTGCCGGAGTGTCCGAGGCCATGCGCGTGATCAGTGACGTGAACAAGTACGTCTCGGATACGGAACCGTGGAAGCTGAAAACGGATCCGGAGCGTCTGGCCACGGTGCTGCACACGTTGACGCAGGCCGTGAGCGATTGCAACACCTTGATGAGTCCGTTCCTGCCGCATTCGGCTAACGCGGTGGATGCTGTGCTGGGTGGCGCAGGGGATGCCGCGCCGATGCCGCGGATTGATGAGGTGACGGATTTGGATGATCCCGAGCGTCAGTATCCCGTGATCACCGGAGATTACTCGGGCGTGCGCCCGTGGGCGTCACGCCCCGTAGTGCCGGGCACACCCATTGCCAAACCCACACCAGTGTTCACCAAGTTGGACGCAGGCATCGTGGACGAGGAAGAAGCCCGCCTCCGCGGCGAGTGACACCCGCCGGTTAGGCCGGATGACATGGTTTCTGCGGACGCGCCTTCGGCGCTGACTCAACCATCCGGTGGTTGAGCCAGAGAGCGTAGCGAACGACGGTCGAAACCACGGAGCCCCATCACCGGATACGATGCCTGAGTGAGTAGAAAAAAGCGTGCCACGGGATTTCCTGTGGACCCGGAGCCGTTGCCGTACCCGTGCGTAGACAACCACACCCACCTGGACCACATACCCACCCCGTCCAGCCCGCAGGACAACCCCCAACCGTCATCCTGCGTGGAGCGCATTCCCTCACCGTCATCCTGCGTGGAGCGCAGCGGAATCGCAGGATCTCAATCCAGCCCACCAGCGCCGTCCAGCAACTCCGCTCCCACGGACCCAGTCACAACCCACGTGGAGCGCGCCCGCCGTACCGGAATCGCGTGGATGGTGACGTGCGGATGTGAAGTCCCTTCCCTGACGTGGACCTCACACATCACGCAACAACACCCGGAAATCCTTGGCGCCATCGCCATCCATCCCAACGAAGCGGTGCTGCACGCACGCACGCACGAGGTGGGTCCGGACAACTTGGAACCGCGCTACCTTCCGCACCATGACCTCTCACTGGCAGACGCCATCTCCCTGGTGGCCGTAACCGCCCAGGCCAACCCCAGAATCCGTGCCATTGGAGAAACGGGCATGGACCTGTTCCGCACCGGGCCGCGCGGAGTGGAAACGCAGCGCGAAAGTTTCCGAGCCCACATTGCGCTCGCCAAAGAACTGGACCTCGCTCTGCAAATCCATGATCGCGATGCCCACGCCGAGGTGATAGACGTCCTCCTGAAGGACGGCGCTCCGGAACGTACCGTGTTCCACTGCTTCTCCGGAGATGCCGAGATGGCAAAGATTGCCGCCGAGAACGGCTGGTACCTCAGCTTTGCTGGACCAGTAACCTATCCTAAGAACGAGGACCTGCGCGCGGCACTGCGCGTGACTCCGGAATCCCATCTCCTGGCAGAAACGGACGCGCCGTACCTGACGCCACATCCGTTCCGCGGTCAACCCAACGCGCCGTATGTGACCGCATACACCATCCGAGCCATGGCCGAGTATCGCGGCGATGACCTGACGGACCTGTGCCGCGCACTATCGTCGAACGCAGAACGCGTGTACGGCGCCCCGTAACCGAGCCGTCAACACTGCGGGGAAAATACCGCGTGATGCCCACTGTGTCATGCTCGCTGTGTGATGCCCCACATTTCCCCGGTTTTCCTTGCCTCGGTGAACGTTTCCGCCCTACGGTTGTGGGTAGTTATCAGGGTAGGTAAGTTCGAGGAAAGGACATCCCATGAACACGAACGAGACCACTACCGCATCTACTCCCGTGGTGGCCGAGGCATCTGCCGCCACCGCAGCAGACACCGGCGCCACCATGGCCGAGCACACCGCCGCCGAACCCGTCACGAGTGGCCGGAGTTTCTATCGTCGCCGGAGCACAGCAATTGCCGGAGCAGCCGCTGCCGCCGTGATCCTTGCCGGGGGAGCCGTGGGCGTCAACCTGCACAAGTCCGTCACGCTGGACGTGGACGGCCAGATCACCCACGTGTCCACCTTTGCCGGGTCCGTGAACAAAGTCCTGGAATCCAAGTCCATCCGTTTGGGCGAGCATGACACCGTGGTACCTGCTGCCTCCGCCCCGTTGCGTGACGGCAGCGAGATTGTGGTCCGTTACGGCCGCGAAGTCACGCTGAGCAAGGACGGCAAGGAGTCCACCAGTTGGATCCACGCCGTGGACGCCGCTGAAGCCCTCCAATCGCTGAGTTCCCGCGATCAGCAAATCACGCTGGTGGCGTCTCGCTCGGGGAACCGGGCCATCCTGGCGCTCCCGCTTGATTCGGATAAGCCCGTGGCGATCATCTCGGATAGCACCACCAAACTGGTGACCACGGCGGACGGCTCGCTGGACGAGATTCTCTCCGGTGCCGCAGTCACGCTGAAGAAGAATGACACCGTTGAGGTGGTGGATGCCTCCACCATCAAGTCGCTGCAACACACGGACGTGGAGGTGGCGGTGCTGGTTCACCGCGTCACCACCACCCAAAAGACCACCGTCAAGGCCGTTCCCTTTAAGAAGGAAACCAAGAAGGATGACACTATCCTGGAAGGTGAATCCGAAGTGGTGCAGCCGGGCCAAGATGGGGAAGAGACCATTGTCAAAGAGATCCACTGGGTGGATGGCGAGAAGGTGGGCTCCAAGGTGATCTCGGATGACGTTACCAAAACCCCGGTCACGGAGATCACCGCCGAGGGCACCAAGAAGGCGCCCGTGGAGGAACCGGCTGACACGGCGTCCTCATCCTCCGGGAGCAAGGACAGCAAGGGCTCCGGGTCCTCGGCTAAGAAATCCTCCTCCACGGCATCCAAGAACCAAGGTTCCGCGCCGGACGGCGTGTGGGGGAAGTTGGCCAAGTGCGAATCCGGCGGCAACCCCAGTATCGTGTCCAGCAATGGCCTCTACCACGGCCTGTACCAGTTCTCCGTGGGCACGTGGCACTCCCTGGGCGGGAAAGGCCTGCCGTCGCAAGCATCCGCCGCTGAACAAACCCGCATTGCCAAGAAGTTGCAAGCCCGTTCCGGGTGGGGCCAGTGGCCCGCCTGCTCGCGCAAGATCGGCGTGCGGTAAGCCGGGAGGCGATACACTCGCACCCATGACCTCCGTCCCCAGCGCCCTGCTCAGTCCAGCGGAAATCCGCGAACTGGCGGGGCGCTCAGGCGTTCGCCCGACGAAACAACTGGGCCAAAACTTTGTTCATGATGCCGGAACGGTGCGCAAAATTGTGCGCGCTGCTGGGTTGGTTCCAGGCGAGCAGGTGTTAGAGATTGGGCCCGGATTGGGGTCCCTCACGCTGGGTCTCCTGGAGGCCGGCCACCCGGTCACCGCGGTGGAGATTGATCCCGTGCTGGCAGCCCTCCTGCCGGGTACGGTCCGCGAGCGGATCCCTCACGCGCCGCTCGTCGTCGTAGAATCTGATGCGCTGACCGTGACGAACTTGCCCGATCCTCAACCCACAGCGCTGGTGGCCAACCTGCCGTACAACGTGGCCGTGCCGGTGCTGCTCACCATGTTGGAGCGCGTGCCTTCCCTGGAGCGGGTGACCGTGATGGTGCAGGCGGAGGTGGCGGACCGGATTGCGGCCGGGCCGGGGAGTAAAACGTATGGCGTTCCGTCCGCTAAGGCGGCGTGGTATGCCGAAGCGCGGCGGTCACTGAACATTTCACGGTCCGTGTTTTGGCCGGTTCCCAACGTGGATTCCGCGTTAGTGACGTTGACCAGGCGCACGCCGCCGGCCACTGCGGCCACACGGGAGGACGTTTTTGCGGTGGTGGATGCCGCCTTTGGCCAGCGCCGGAAAACGTTGCGCGCTGCCTTGGCGCCTCTGTGCGGCTCCCCGGCGCTCGCAGAAAGCGCCCTGCGCGCAGCGGGGGTTGACCCAGGCCTGCGTGGTGAGAGACTTGACATCACCCAGTTTGCCGCTGTTGCCGAGGCGGTTCATGCTGTTCGGGACGGGCGGGCTGGTCAGGACGGACATGCTGGTCAGGAAGAGGATGCTGGTCAGGTTGGGCTTGCCGGCACCGATGCGGACGCGATTACCAGGGAGAAGGGAGGGTCCTCATGAGGCACCTCTCTGCTGTGACCTCGCGGCAAGTGACGGCGCGCGCCCCCGGCAAGGTGAACCTGCTGCTCAACGTGGGTCCCGTGGGCCCGGATGGCTACCATCCGCTGGTAAGCCTGTTCCAAGCCGTGGGACTCACCGAGGACGTCACGGTGTCCGAGCGTGCGGCTGGCTCCGGGATTCGAATGTCCGTCAGCGGTGATGCCACGGGAGCGGTGCCGCTGGATTCGCGGAATATTGCCTGGCACGCTGCCGAGGTGTTGGCGCAGCACGTGGGACGCGTGCCGGACGTGGCCATCCACATTGACAAGGGTGTTCCCGTTGCGGGCGGAATGGCTGGCGGCTCGGCAGACGCGGCGGCAACGTTAGTGGCGCTTGACGAGTTGTGGGAGACACGCGTTCCCCGGTCCGAACTCATGCTCTTGGCCGGAGATATTGGTTCTGACGTGCCGTTTTGCATGATGGGTGGAACCGCCATGGGGACCGGACGCGGCAACCTCCTCACCCCCGCCATGGCGCGCGGCACGTATCAGTGGGCCTTCGCCTCGGCGAGCAAGGGACTGTCCACACCGGCGGTCTACAGGACTTTTGACATCATTAGTGCCCACCCAGCGGGTGGCCCCGCCCTGATGCCCGAGCCGGACCCCGTCCTCATGGCGGCACTCCGCGCGGGCGATCCCGCCGCGCTCGGTGGGGCGTTGCGCAACGATCTCCAGTCGGCAGCGCTGCATCTGCGGCCCGAATTGGCACGCACCATGGAGGTGGCTCGTGAGGGGGGAGCGCTCGGCGTCATGGTGTCCGGTTCTGGCCCGACGATTGCGGCATTAGCCTCCTCGGAAGAACACGCCCGCATGTTGGCCACTCGGTGGGAATCCGCCGGTGTGGCGGCAGGGACGTGGATTGCCCAAGGTCCCGTGCCGGGAGCGCGAGTTCTGACTCCGCAGGTGCCGGCGCCGCTGACGGCGTAGTGGGTGGCCCGGTTTCTCTGGCGCGGACGGGGTTGCGCGGTGTGGGGGATTTCGTACCGCCGGCGTTGGTTGGGTTAGGCCGGGGGCGTGTGTGGCCTCGATCCCGTGGCTTCACGCCGCGAGAGTGAGAATCGTTCCATAATAGGACAATGACCTCCTGGGCCGAATTGCCAAAAAAATACCCTTTGGTTGCTACCACTCTTGCCGTGGCGATCCTCGGCGGGATACTCAGTGCGGTGGCTCCCGCTGCTGTTCCCTGGGTGGTGGGTGGCTACTGTGCCCTGATGGCGTTGCGAGCCTTGATCAGCATGATCAAGGAGTTGCTCGGCGGTTCACTGGGGCTGGATGTGCTGGCGGTCACGGCCATTGTGGCCACCATAGCCGTGGGAGAGTTCTGGGCATCGCTGGTCATTGTGCTCATGGTGACCAGCGGGGAGGCGCTGGAGGATTATGCAGGCAACCGAGCCAAGCGTGACCTCACTTCCTTGGTGTCCAACGCTCCGCGCGTGGCGCACGTGCTCCAGGGGCAGGGTGGGGTTCCTGGTGGGAGCGTGCCGGGTGACGTGGACGTGGCCGATGTCCCGGTTGGGGCGCGGATTCTGGTCAAGGCCCATGAAGTGGTCCCCCTGGACAGCATCTTGGTTTCAAGCGTGGGCGTGTTTGATGATTCGTCGCTCACGGGCGAGTCCATGCCCGTGGAGCGTGCGGCCGGTGACGAGGTCCTTTCTGGTTCGATCAACGGTGCCGTGGCAGTGGAGATGGACGTCAAGCGCGCGTCCGCTGACTCGCAGTATCAGCAGATTGTGTCCCTGGTGGAAAGCGCTGCGGCTTCTCGTTCCCCCATGGTGCGGATGGCGGACCGCTACGCCGTTCCGTTCACGCTGATTTCCTTCGCCATTGCGGGCTTTGCGTGGTGGCATTCCGGCGATCCATATCGATTTGCTCAGGTTCTGGTAGTGGCCACCCCGTGCCCGTTGTTGATTGCCACGCCGGTGGCCTTCATGGCAGGCACATCCCGTGCCGCCCGACGAGGCATGATTGTGCGATCCTCAGCAACGCTGGAGAAGCTTTCCAAAGCGCGGTCCTTCGCCTTTGACAAGACGGGAACCGTGACCAGTGGGAGCCCCGGCTTGGTGAACGTCCACGGCGAGACCGTCAGTGCTGACACGTTGTTGCGGTTGGCAGCGAGTGTGGAGCAAGGCAGCGCCCACGTGTTGGCTGCATCCTTGGTACGCGGCGCCACGGAGCGTGGGTTGACGCTGAGTTCGGCGAGTGACGTCCAGGAGACCACCGCAGGCGGCGTGAGTGCTCACGTGGATGGTTCCTGGGTAGTGGTGGGCAAGGCCAGTTACGTTGCGGCCGCCCTAGAGGCAGGGGACCCTGATGCCGCTGCTGGTGCCGTTGCTGGTGCCGTTGCTGGTGTTACCGGGACCGGAGGTGCAGGGGCTGCTGGGGCTGGTGGCGTGGTAGGCGCCGGCATGGGTGGGGCTGTAGGCGGTGGCTATCCCGTGGGTGCAGCGGGGTACGCGGTGGAGGAGACCCAGGGCGGAGGTTCTGAGAGCACGTCTCAGGGAGTTGGGCACGGTGGTGTGCAGGAGATTGTGACACCCGCACTCGATCCTGGCGAGGTAGCGGTGTACGTGGGCGTGGACGGTGAATATGCCGGATACGCCGTATTGCGTGACATGGTGCGCTCGGACGCCGCCGCCACCATGCACTCCCTGATGGAGCAAGGCATCGAAACCGTGGCCATGTTCACTGGGGACGAGGAAGCCACAGCGCAGCACATCGCCTCCGAGTTGGGAATCAACGAAGTCCACGCCGGTTGCCTGCCTGCAGACAAGGTGGCTGGAGTGGCGGCCATGCCTCACCGGCCGGTGGTCATGGTGGGTGATGGTGTGAATGACGCCCCCGTTCTTGCCGCTGCAGATGTAGGTATCGCCATGGCAGCACGCGGCTCCACGGCTGCCAGTGAATCAGCAGACGTGGTGATTTTGCCGGATACTCTGCATCGCGTTGCCGAAACTTTGGCCATCGGAAAGCACACGGTGCGCGTGGCCAAGCAATCCATTTACCTGGGCATTGGCTTATCCATTGCGTTGATGCTCTTTGCCACCTCGGGAGTCATGCCCGCGTTAGTGGGTGCCTGGGTCCAGGAAGCCGTGGACGTGGTAGCCATTGTGTGGGCACTCAAAGCCTCCACGGGAAAACTTCCCGGCCCAAATTCCGCGCGCAACAGTTGACCCCCGTTGCCGGATGCCTAGTGTCCGCGCGCAACAGTTAACCCTCATTGCCGGATGCCTAGTGTCCGAGCGCACAGTCAACCCTGCCAGACGCCCGGTGTCCGCACGCATCAGGTGAGCATGCACTGCACCAGGTGAGCCTCCTTGCGCAATCGTCGATCCTCGTTCGTGGCCCCAGGCGAGGGTGAGCCGGAACAAGCGGCTAGTCTGCTCGGGTGAAGAATCCGTTGGTCTCGGTGAGCGTCCCTGAGATCATTTCTCCGGCGAGGCTCGGGCTCCCCTTCCGGTGGTTGTTGGCATCCTCGTGGGCAAGCAACATCGGTGACGGCATCGTGTTGGCAGCGGGACCGCTGTTGATTGCCTCGGAAACGAGTTCTCCGTTCTTAGTGGCGTTGGCAGCATTACTTCAGCGCCTTCCTTTCATGGTGTTGGGACTGTGGGCAGGAGCCATTGCAGACAGGGTGGATCGGCGCAGCGTTGTCATGGCAGCCAATCTGGCCCGCGCCGTGGTGATCGCAGTTCTGGCAGGGACCATCGCCACGGGAGCGGTGAACATCCCCAACATCTTGACCTCCATGTTGCTGCTGGGATGCGCGGAGACCTTCGCCGACACCACATCAGGAACCTTGGTTCCGTCCGTGGTGCCACGGGAATACCTGGCCACCAGCAATCACCGAATGTCCATTGGCTTCATTGCCGGTAATCAACTCATTGGACCTCCTTTGGGAGCGTTCTTCTTTGGGATCGGACATGTGGTGCCCTTTGGTGTTCAGGGCGTCACCGTGGCCGTGGCCATCATCCTGGTGTCACGGATCAACTTGTGCCCAGTGCCTGAAGGCGCACCCGGACTCGCACTGTCCTCCAGCGCCGGAACGGCCCGGATCCGAACGGACATTGCCGAGGGCGCTCGCTGGCTCTGGCAGAACAATCCCGTCCGTATGCTGGCCATCATCATTCTGGTGTTCAACATCACCTGGGCCGGTGCCTGGGCCGTACTCGTGTTGTGGAGCCGAGAGATCCTCGGGATGGACGTTGTGGGTTTTGGGCTCCTCACCTCCTTCAGCGCTCTCGGCGGGATTGCCGGAAGCGCGCTCTTTCCTGTTCTGGCGCGGCGCGTGAACTACGCGCTACTCATGCGAATCTGTTTGTGCTGCGAGGTGGCCCTCCACCTGATCTTCTTTTTCACCTTCCACCCGTGGGTGGCCATGGCCGGAATGGCCTTCTTTGGCCTGTACGCCTTTGTGTGGGGAACACTGGGCCAGACCATCCGGATGCGCGCCGTCCCACTGGCATTCCAAGGCCGCGTTACCAGCGTGTACCTCATGTGCATGACGGGCGGGCTGGTAGTGGGGCAGGCACTCGGCGGAGTGGTGGCAGAACACTTTGGCTTGCGAGCTCCTTTCCTGTTTGCTTTCATTGGTGCCGGTGTCACTCTGGCCATCGTCTGGAAGAACGTCACCCACATTGCCGAGGCCGAAGCCGAGCCTGAAGCCGAACGTCAAGCCGAGCCTGAAACCGAACGTCAAGCCGAGCCTGAAGGCAGACCCATAGCTGAGCCTGAAACCGAACGTCAAGCTGAGCCTGAAGGCAAACCCATAGTTGAGCCTGAGCTTGCCTGAGTCCGCATTCTCAGTCCCGTGAGCTTGGCACTCACGGCGATGCTGCACAGCCAAGTTTCGCCGAGCCTCCTGATGGAGGGCTGACGGGCACCTGCCGGACCGAACCCAGCCAGGCGGACCGTCCAGCCCGCCGCGGGTTCCCGCATGCGGGACAATGGTGGCATGACAACGCGTAACCCCAAGTCCATCCTGTTCTTCGGCGGCTCCGGCATCATCTCCCACGCGAGCGTGAACCTTGCCGTGGAGCGAGGCCACAACGTCACCCTGCTCAACCGCGGCAATCCGTCCACACGCCCCCTGGCTGACGTTGAGGTCATCCGAGCCGATGCCACGGACCCTGCTGCCGTGAAAACTGCCTTGGGGGACCGCGAGTTTGACGTGGTGTGCCAGTTCCGCGCTTTCACTCCTGACCACGTGGCAAGCGATGTGGAGTTGTTCACGGACCGCACCGAGCAATACGTGTTCATCTCCTCAGCATCTGCCTACCAGAAACCCTTGCAGTTCACCCCCATCACCGAGTCCACTCCGTTGGTGAACCCGTTCTGGCAGTACTCCCGTGACAAGATTGCCTGCGAGGACCTTCTCATCCGTGAAGTGCGGGAGAACAACTTCCCGGCCACCATTGTGCGTCCCTCCCACACCTATGACCGCACGCTGATTCCCACCATGGGCCATTGGGCTGATGTTGCCCGCCTGCGCGCGGGAAAGCCCGTGGTGATCCATGGCGATGGCACCGCCCAGTGGACTCTGACGCACACGGAGGACTTTGCCGTGGGGTTTGTTGGACTCCTGGGAAATCCCCGCGCCATTGGTGACACCTTCCAGATCACTGGAACGCATGCTCCCACCTGGAACCAGATTTACACCTGGCTCGCAGCGGCGGCAGGTGTCACGGATCCGGAGTTTATCCACGTCTCCTCCGAGTCCATTAACACCGTCCTCCCGGACACAGGTCCTGGCCTCCTGGGAGACAAGGCGTATTCCGCAGTATTCAGCCCTGCCAAGATACAAGCACTTGTCCCCGAATTCCGCACCACCATCACCTATGACGAGGCGTCGGCCGAGCAGATTGCCTACTACGATGCCAACCCTGCGGCTCAGCCCACGGATGCCGTGTTTGATGCCGGATGTGACCGCCTCGTGGAATGGGTCCGCTCACTCTAACCTCCTCACCGAATGGGTCCGCTCCCTCCGACCTCATTAACCGCCGAACCCCGTTTTTCTCTGGCTAACCACGGTGTTAACGCGAATAACACGGGGTTCGGCAGTGTCAAACGCTAGGGGACACGGCAGTATCAAACGTCATGGCGATTCGGCAGGCTCACACGTCACGGTGGCCGATCAGCGTGTGCTGAACAAGCGGGCGGCATGGGCCTCGGCGTCGGCGTAGGTGCGCGAGGCCAGGCTGAGTTGGCTTTGAATGGACGTGAGTGCTCGCTCCACCTGACGTTGCGTTGCCTGCCACTGGGACATCACCCCGGAGAACTGCGAGGCGGCGCTGCCACGCCAACAACCTTGCAACTCGGTGAGATGCCTCATCATGGCACCTACCTCGGAGTGAATCACATTGACGGAGCCACCCACCTTGGCACTTGCTTGGGCCACCTGCCCCGAGTCAACTTCATACCGCATAGCATCTTCCCTTCGTTCCCTCCGCAGACGGGTTGTCCACTGGTCAAGAGGTCTAGGTGAACGCTATGAGGTGCAAGTTCCCTGCGGGGGATGGGCAATTGCTGACTTCGGTACTGAGGCGAGTGGCGATGCAGTCCACTCCTCAGAATCGGCGTAATCTCGGGCTTCCTGGCGTGCCGATTGACGACTCCGCAACAGGCACCGGGCGCAACGAAGCCCTGGAGAGCTTCACGCGTGACCAGGCATGCGCGGCTTACAAGAACAGCGTCGGATCAAATTCGTCGAGCGGAATGATGCGGACGCGGGGGAGCGGCGAGGTGAACGCCTTGGCGTCTGCCTCAAGGTCAAAAGTCTCCATGCCTCGGTCCAGCAACTCCTGGAACTGTCCGTTGACAAACTCGCGGAAGGCGAGGAGTCCCACTCTGCGGTTCTCGTCATCAAGGAGCCGTTGCATTTGCGGGATGAAGTCACCATCATGGCTCGCGAGGAGTACGTCCCCCTGCCTGCCGTCCAGGGCATCCAGCATGCGCTGGATTCCGAGGTCAACCACCTTCTCGTCATGGGCACCCGAGCCAGCCAGCGGGACGGGGGTGTACCCCATGGCCAACAGGGCTTGAACGAACCCCATGGGCATGGTGCCGGAAGTGCCGTTCAGGAAGAACAGAGGTTTGACCTCTTGCCCCCAGATGTTCTGCGCAAAGTCACGGATGCGATCCCAGCGGGGCCGCTCCTCGGAGGAGGGCCGTCTGTTCAGCACGCTCATGCCGAGAGTGGCGTCGATATTCTCTCCGTCAACAATCAGGTACGTTTTTCGCGGGTTATTTTCTTGATATTCATTATGGGCAGCAAACTGCTGACCGTCATCTTCGGTCATGATTCCAGGGTACGGCCCCGCCGATGTGGCTGCTCACCAACGCCGAATCACCGCAGGTCCTGGCACGGCCAGAGGCCCGCGTAGCCGCCAACGACAAAGCGCCCCCACCATCATGGTGAAGGCGCCTTGTCAGCGGTTGTGCTGAGGATCAGCTAGGCGTATTACTCACTCCAGCTTTCCTCGGTGACCTCGGCCGGTGCAATCTGCGGGGCGGGGGTGGAGCCCGCTTTGAGTGCGGCCAAGCGTGCTTCGAGTTCAATGTCATTGCTCGATGCTTCCAGTTCGGAGAACTGTGCGTCCAGTGAGGAGGCTGCAACCTCGGCCTGGCCAATGGCCTGTGCCTCTTGGCGGCGGACGGCGTCCTCGTAACGTCCCAGTTCAGACGTGGGGTCAAGAACGTTGATCTTGGAGACGGCAGACTGAACGGTCATCTGAGCCTCAGCGGACTTCTGGCGAGCCACCAAGGAGTCACGCTTGGACTTCAGTTCACCCAACTTGTCCTTCATGGCGGCCAGGCCAGCCTTCAACTTGTCAACAGTCTCACGCTGAGTGTCGATCATCGGCTGGGCTTGCTTGACCTCTGACTCGGCATCCATCTGCTTGCGCAGGGCCACCTTGGCCAACTGGTCAAACTTGTCAGAGTTGGCTACGTCACCAGCGGCGCGGAACTCGTCAGCCTTCTTGGAGGCTGCCAGGGCCTTGGCGCCCCAATCCTTCACGGAGGCAATGTCCTCGTTGTAGTCCTGCTCGGCGAGACGCAGGTTTCCAATGGTCTGCGCAATGGCCTTCTCAGCCTCGGCAATGTTGTTGGTGTAATCCCGGACCAACTGGTCCAGCATCTTCTGCGGGTCCTCGGCGCGGTCCAGCAGGGCGTTGATGTTCGCCTTGGCGAGTTGGGAGATACGCCCGAGGACGGTTTGCTTTTCAGCCATGATGTGTGCCTTTCAGGTGATGCCGGTGACAGGTGAACTCGCGGTGCGAGATTCGGTTGGTGTGTCCCCGACGAGGGGTTGTGTTGTGGAGAGAAGATTGTGAATAGGGGGATTGAGTTCTCAGTGACGAACAGGCGGGATTAGAAGCGGCCTCCGCGACCACCTCCCATACGGCTTCCGCCACCAAAGCCGCCTCCACCGAAGCCACCGGATGAACGGCCACCGCCGCCAAAGCCTCCGCCTCCCATGCCGCCGCCAAAGCCGCCGCCACCCCAACTGTTACCACCGCCGCTGTTGCGGCTACCGCGCAGCATGGAATCAATCAGGATGCCACCAAGGATCATGCCGCCCACGTTGGAGTTGCCTCCACCGCCCATGCCGCCCATGCCACCTTGGTTGCCCCAACTGGACACATCGCTTTGAGCCAACGATGCCGCCGAGGCTGCGTACTGTTCCGCCTGCTGTGCGCGTGCCAGTGCCGCTGCGGGGTTGGTGGAGGCCATGGACCGGGCTTCACCCACCAATCGCTGTGCTTCAGCCAAACGCGTCCGCGCCTCGGTGCCCACGGCCTGGCGCCGGGTGGTGATGAAGTCGTTGGTGGCCTTAATGGAGGAATCCACCCTGCCAATGGTGTCAGCCAGCAATGCCGCTGCGCGCCTGTTCGCCTCGTCCTGCTGACGTGCCGGAGCCAGGGCAGCGTCAATCGCGGCTTCCGCAGCAGTGAGACGAGCAAGTGCCGCAATGGGATCGCCAGCAAGTTTGGCCGTCTGCGCGTTGGCAACCGCCGCCTGCGCTTCCACCACAGCGGGGCCAACTGCCGTATTGCCAGCAGCCTGAACCACGGACGCTAAGCGTGACGCATCGGCAATGTCCGAGGTGATGGACGTGATGCCAGCATCAATCTTTCCAGCGGCAGCAGCAAGGTTGGCACCAGCGTGGGCCACGGCCTGCAACAGCGTGTCCGCCTGACCCAAGGCATTTTGTGCGGCACGCGCCTCGGCCACGGCGATGTTCCGATCATCGCGATCCAGGGCGGCCTTCCCCTGGGTCACGTGTTCGCGAGCCCCCGCTACCAAAGCCGTCACTTGGTCAGGATTCTTGATGACAGAGGCGAGTGCCTCCGGAGTGTAGGTGGCGGACAAGGTAGTGAGGGTGGTCTGAGCGGTGGGAACGCCAGCCTCCACGGCATCGGCATGTTTAACCGTCTCGTCCAGCACCTCCGGGGCACGTTGCGCCAACTTGCGTAGCTCGTCGAACGCTTTTGTTTGGGTATCCAAAGAAGCCGCTGCGGTTCCGGTGATATCGAGAATCTGCGCGAGCATCATCCGCTTTTGCGGTTCCGTTTCCGGCTTGTCATCATCCAGGAGTTGCCGGATCTGGAACGCCTGGCGCACGTTGGCTTTGGCCTGGGTCAAGGTCTTTTGGAAATCAGCCGATGCGGCTTGCCCAAACTCCGCTTGAGCAAAGCCCAACTCCTGCTCGGACGTCTTGAGAGCATCATCAATATCCACCAATGCCGAGGAAGCCCGCTTATCCAACTCATCCGTGGAGAGTCCGGCCAATGCTTCGGGGCCAGCCTTAGCGTCCTTGGCCTTCTTGGCATTTTTCTTATGGACGCGATACGCGGCATATCCCACTCCGCCGCCCACTACGGCAACGCCGCCCACTACGGCGAGGGCGCCAGCAGTTGACCCTGCCGCGCCTTGACCGGCAGCCGAACCAGCACCGCCCGTGCCGATGGACACGAGTTCATGGGCTGCAGCCACGGCGGCGGCGCCCCAGTTTCCTTGGCCCGCCGGTGCGTTGGCCGCGTCAGAGAGTTTGTTGATGGAGGCGCTCTCCATGCGCGCCACGTCATCATCCGTCATGTCATTGGCCTTGGAGATTCCCCAGGCGCGGTCCACGGTGGCCACGGCGAAGAGCACGTCATTAGCGCCGAATCCTGCATTGTTGGCGGTTTGATCGGCCCAAGTCAGCCCGTCGATGCCGTCAAAGGAATCCACGTACACCACAAAGAGGCGGTACGGCGTTTGGTCACGCACCTCCTGGAGGGCCTTCTGGACCTCGGCTGTGTGATTTCCCAACACATTGTTGGGATCGGTGATCTCCCCGGCAATGTTGTCCAAGGGAAGGACTGCATGGGCAGTGGGGGCAAAGTCCACAAATGCGGCGGGTCCCACCACAAATAACGCAGCAAGAGCCACGGGGGCAAGGAACCGGAAAACGTGGTGGAACTTCTTCACTGCTCCATCATCGCAAATGGGTGTGATATGTACCCCCCTCACGCCATGTGATCGCCATCACCCATACGGGCAAAGACGCTTCCCCTGGCGCCGAATTGTGCCGAATATCTAGTTCATCCAGGTTTCCATGGATGCTAACCGCGTGGATCGCGGATGACCGCGTGGAAGAGCGGCCAGCCAGTGACCTCATGCTCAATGATCATGGCGAAGGGGCGGTCAAGGTGCAAGGTGACATCGGGTTCTTCGGGCGCGGCGCCAGCCTCGGCCAGCATCTCCGTTACGGCCGCAGCGCGCGTCCCTTCCTCATCCACCATCAACACGGCCTGCTGAACTCCTTGGCCCAGGTAGGTGTTCTCACCATCGTCACTTGTCCCGGTACGTGACAGATCGGCTCTCGCAGCGTCCAGCACAACATCAACCCCAAGCCCGCGCAGCGCCGGCAGAATATCGAGGGGCTCTGGACGCAGGTTCATCTGGGGAACGCTGAGATCCACCTGCACGTCCTGAGTGCTGGAGACTAACGCGGCACTGATGCGGCCTGCCATGTCCGCCGTCATTTCGCCCGGGTCAATGCCGTCCGGTGGCAGGATGAACTGAGCAGACAGGTCCCCGCCGTTGTATGGCAGGCGGAACGCCCGCCACCCGTCCACCTCGGCGAAGGCGCCCCACACCCACTGCCTCATGGTGTCCACACTGACGGGGGAACCAGTAGCCAGCGTGAACGGCCCTGACCTGGTGAACGCCGCGTTAAAGGGAGATTCCCACCGTGCTGCCAGAGTAATGGCATCCTGGAGTGCCAGGCGCGCAATGTCCGAAGGCTCCAACGCTGACTCCGTGACTAACCCGCCCGAATGCTCTTTGACCCAGGCATCAAGTTGCCTCATGCCACTAGCGGAACCGAGGTCTACACTGAGAACCCCCGTCCCGTATCCCTCGGCAAGGGCGCGTAGGTAGTCAGGATTGGCTGTGAATTGGTCATCCACCACAACCTGCGTGGCCAGGTGAACCAGGGGCTGATCCGGCAGTTCCTTGACAGCGGTACCTGGATTGCCATCCAACGGGGTTAGCACGCCGCGCAGTGCGGCCATAGCGTCTAGCCGTTCCGATCCTGCAGCACCAACGGCCATCTCTAGTTCGGTGAGCGTTTGTCCCGCTGCACCGTCAGCCAGCATGGAGAGCGCGACGACGAGCGACGAGGGTGACACCACCACGTTGGCCGCAGGGTCCCCGGCAGCAATGAGGTGAACGCCCGCCTCGCGTGTGGCGGCCACCACGGCAGCCAACGCCGTTGCCTGACCTGTTCGAACGTTGCGCATGGGTGTGTCATCCGCTTTGAGTATTGGTGTTGGCGCGGCGCACCCCGTTCCCGCGATCATCACCGCAGTGGCGATCACCGCACACAAAACACTCACAGCAGCGGTTCTGGTTCGCCACTCACGTACTCCAGTTCCCATACTTCAGTCTCCCACGCGCTGGGGAAACCGGGGTTCACCTTTTACCCAGGCGCCCCGCACGCATGGCTAGGACGCCCTGGTCACTCATCCCAGTCGCCCCGCATACTCAACAGATCCGCTCCAGTCGCCCAGCTCAAGCGTCTACCGTGCCCATCTCAAGGCGCTTCGCTCACACGTCCTCGGCGTCGATGATGGTGTAGGCGTAGCCCTGTTCTGCCAGGAACCTCTGGCGGTTGGCAGCAAAGTCTTGGTCCACCGTGTCTCGCGTGACCACCGTGTAGAACCAAGCTTGCCGCCCGTCCGCCTTGGGACGCATGATTCGGCCCAACCGCTGCGCCTCCTCTTGCCGTGACCCAAAGGAGCCGGATACCTGAATAGCCACGGATGCCTCGGGAAGGTCAATGGAGAAGTTTGCTACTTTGCTCACCACCAACACCCGGATCTCTCCCGTGCGGAAGGAGGCATACAACCGCTCACGCTCGCCCACGGGAACGGCGCCCGTGATCAAATCCGCTCCCAGCTCAGACGCCAAGAAGTTCAACTGATCTAAGTATTGCCCAATCACCAGAATCTGTTCCTCGGGATGCTTGTCCACCAGATCCTTGACCACATCGAGTTTCTCCGGAGCGGAGGCCGCCATCCGGTATTGCATCTCCGGTTCGGCAATGGCGTAGGCCATCCGCTCCGCGTCAGACAAGGTCACCCGCACTTCCACGCACGCAGCCGGCGCAATATACCCTTGCGCCTCGATGTCCTTCCACGGAGCGTCATACCGCTTGGGTCCAATCAGCGTGAATACCTCGTCCTCGCGTCCGTCCTCGCGCAGCAAGGTGGCAGTGAGTCCCAATCGGCGCCGAGCCTGCAAATCCGCCGTCATCCGGAACACGGGTGCGGGCAGGAGGTGGACCTCGTCATAGACAATCAACCCCCAGTTGTTCTGATCCAACAGGTTCATATGCGTGTACGCCCCACCACGACGAGTGGTCATCACCTGATACGTGGCAATGGTGACGGGACGCACCTGCTTGACGGCACCGGAATACTCGCCGATATCGTCGGGCGTCAACGTGGTGAACCGGAGCAGTTCATCACGCCACTGCCTTGCGGCCACGGTGTTGGTCACCAGGATCAACGTGGTGGTTTTCCCGCGCGCCATGGCGGCGGCCCCCACCAGGGTTTTCCCGGCACCGCAGGGCAGAACCACCACGCCGCTGCCTCCAAAGTAGAACGCATCCACGGCCTGTTCCTGATACCGCCGCAGGGTCCATTCGGACGTATTCCGAAGGTCAAAATCAAAGGAATCCCCAGCCACATACCCGGCGTGGTCATCGGCAGGCCAGCCCAGTTTGATGAGCGCCTGTTTGATACGCCCACGGTTGGCTGGCGGAACGGTGACCAGGTCCGATGCCACAGTATTGCCCAGCAAGCCCGCCGTCCGCTTGGACCGGAGCACCTCGGCCAGCACCGCAGGATCGGTGGACTGCAAGACGAGTCCGTACGCAGGATCGTCGAGCAAGGTCAGCCGCCCATACCGCCCCATGATCTCGGCAACATCCACCAATAACGCCGGCGGAATGGGGTAGCGCGAGTATTCCACCAGGGCAGCGCCAACCTGTTCGGCGGTGTGACCTGCCGCTCGCGCATTCCACAAGCCCAGATTGGTGAGCCGGTAAGTGTGCATATGCTCGGGCGCGCGCTCCAACTCGGCAAAGGGCGCAATGGCATGCCGGGCCTCGTCCGCCCGTGGGTGATCCACCTCCAACAGGACGGACTTGTCCGATTGGACTATCAACGGTCCGTCAAGCATCCCGCCTCCTCATGTGTTCGCTCCGGTCATTGTTGAACTCTTGTCATCGTTGAAATCTCGTCATTATTGAACCCTCGTCATCGTCGAACTCCCACTGCTCTATTCGCCTCACTGCTCTATTCGCCTCACATGGCGCAGCGCAGAGATAGCTACCGTCAACTCCGTTTCCCTGGCCACATCCTCCGCTCTGAGCCTGTGCCCATCTAAGCGCAAGGGTAGGAGACGGCGCTCCGACCACCGCCCACCTCCCATGTTGACTTCGGTACTGACCTCGGCCTTATCCGCAATGGCGGCACGCAGGGTGAAGGCTTCTGGCGTGAACGGGCCAGGGTCAGCGGGGTGCGGAGAAGCCGTCCGCGTTGCCGCTTCGGCACGCTGACCAGCCTCAACAGCACCCTGCCTACCCTGACCACCCACAGAACGCCGCTCGGCATCGGCAATGAGATAGGTCAACGGCTGCGGGAGCGGGTACGGGCACGCCGCCGTGAGTTCCGCCGTCAACTCGGGCACCGTCAGGGGTTCGGAGATGACGTGCGACGATAATGCGCCGCGGATCGAGGACGAGGTGAAACGCACCACCGTGGCGGCGCTCCGGGACTCCACCTCACATGCGCGCCATATCAACCATTCAAGACGCGCCGAGGGGAGTCCGGGAATGATCCCGGTGTAATCGGACTGGATCAGCAACTCCGATACCGGTTCCGGCAACTCGGTCCGCAATCCCGATTCAAGGTCTGCCCGTACCTCGGCATACTCGCCGCCCACACGTTGCAAGGCGGCAGGCGTGGCCAACAGTGCCCATCGTGCCGCCGTGTCTGAACGGCTCCATTGCTGGGCAATGGTGGAGGGCGCCAGGCGAGTCCCCGCAGGAACAAAGAGGCGAGCCTCGGTCACCGCGCGGATCAGTTCCTCGGCTGTGGTGGTGTCTACGTCCAGCACGCGGGCCGTGGCGCGTTGATCAAGAATGCCGATGCCGCCCTCTCGTCGCACACTTGGAGCAGAAGCCTCCCACGCGCGCGCAATACGATCAACCTGTGCCACCGTGTCCAAGGCCAATTCCGGAGCCAGATGGCGCGGCCACTCAGTGACGCGCGAGTAGACAGAACCGGACAGGGCATCGTGCCAGATACGCTCGTTTGGGCCCTCGGAGGTCATTCGTATCATGGTACGCGGGTATCCTTGTCAGGTTCAATGAATGACTAACTCAGTGAGGTTGACGTGCCTACAGGCAAGGTCAAATGGTATGACCAAGAACGTGGATTCGGTTTTATTGCCGGCGACGATGACACGCAGGTATTCCTGCACGCCTCGGCGCTGCCCGTAGGGGTAGAAGCCCTGGCCGTGGGTACGCGCGTGGATTACGGTGTGGCGGACGGCAAGAAGGGGCCCTCGGCGCTCGCAGTCCAGTTGTTGGAGGCTCCGGCCACTGTCACTAAGGCCAAGCGCAAGCCTGCTCCGGAAATGGCAGTGATTGTGGAGACTCTCATCAAGGTGCTGGACGGCATCGGTGACGAGTTAAAGGGAACGGACACGCGCAAGGGCCGTTACCCGGATGCTGAACGCGGCGGCAAGGTGGCGCTTCTCCTGCGCGCCGTTGCCGATGATCTGGAAGGCTGATTGCCATGAGTGTGCCCGCTGTGGATGCCCCAGCGCTGCAAGGCGCCGTGGACCTGGCACGCGCAGCGGCATGTGAAGTTGCCGAATCTCCCAGTGACGTGGGCGAATACCTGGGTGCTACGGTGTCAGACGGTGACACCTTGGTGACGCACCGGTTCAGCACCACGTTGCAGGGCTACCGCGGGTGGTCCTGGGTGGTGACACTGGCGCAGGTGCCTGGCAGTAACGCCACGGTGTGTGAAGCGGAACTTCTTCCTGACGATGACGCGCTCTTGGCACCACGGTGGTTGCCCTGGGCGGAACGGTTGCGCCCAGGGGACATTGGCCCCGGTGACGTGTTGCCGTTCAAGGCAGAAGATCCCCGGCTCGAGCCAGGGTACGTCCCTACTGGTGACCCGGAACTGGATGCACCCGCTCTGGACGAGTTAGCGCTGGCGCGCGCCCGCGTCCTTTCCCCCATGGGCAGAGCTGAAACGGCCGCGCGGTGGTATCGCGGATCTCACGGTCCTACCTCGGCCGGTGCGCTGAAATCTGCCGCAGGCTGCGGTTCCTGCGGATACTTGGTGCCGATTGCCGGTGCCCTGGGCCAAGTGTTCGGCGTGTGCGCCAACGAATGGTCCCCGGATGACGGCCGTGTTGTCTCGTTGGATCACGGGTGCGGTGCCCATTCTGAAACGGATGCAGAACCCACGCCGTCTCTCTGGCCTGCCCCTCCGGGCGAAGGCGATGACTTGGAAGTCACGGACCGGGGTGCAGACGCGGACCAGGCTGACCCTGGACAAGCGGATGCTGCTGACCAGGCGGATGCTGCTGACGAGGTGGAAACTGTGGACCCGGCGGAGCCCACGGAACCAGTGGAAACTGCGGACCCAGTGGAGCCCGCAGAACCAGCCGAAGTGGCAGAACCAGCCGAACCCGCAGACACCAGCGAAGAATCACCGCATCCCGTGATTACGCCTACCGAAGAAGGCAGTCCCCAGGACGCCTAACACCGCTCCGGCAATACACACCCATACCGCATTGGAGTGGGACACGATGCCCGCAACAATGGCGGCCACCACCCACAACACGGTGCCAATCCCCATGATTTTAGCCATGGGGAGTAGCAGCGGACCCGGCGAGGGACGCCGCGTTTCCGGTTTGGTGAGAACGTCAAATACGGAGGGCATGGCCACAATAGTACGGGCTAGGGTGTGATGCCCTAGTGACCCAAGTAATACCCGGCGTTGCTGGCGCGCTCGTAGCTCGCCTCAATCTCGGCCTCGGCCGCAACGCGGTCCACCCAGTGGGCGCCTTCCACGGATTTCCCGGGCTCTAGGTCCTTATACACCTCAAAGAAGTGCTGGATTTCCAGGCGGTGGAAGTCAGAAACATCATCAATGTCCTGCCGCCAGGCCGCACGCTGGTCTCCACACGGAACGCAGAGCACCTTGTCATCGCCACCGGACTCGTCCGCCATGCGGAACATCCCCAAGGCGCGGCATCGAATCAGGCAACCGGGGAAGGTGGGTTCTTCCAGGAGCACCAGCGCGTCCAGCGGATCGCCATCTTCACCTAACGTGCCTTCAATAAACCCATAATCGTCGGGATAACGGGTGGATGTGAAGAGCATCCGGTCCAAGCGGATGCGTCCCGTTTCATGGTCAACTTCATACTTGTTGCGTTGACCCTTAGGGATCTCAATGGTGACGTCGAACTCCACGGTTCCTCCCGATGCCTGATGTGCGCCCGGCGAGCGCTGTTACCAGTGTGCCACGCACCTGGCTCCCCGTGCAGCGGGGCGCCGTATGTCATCATGGGTTGCACGTATTTTATTGTGATGGGGAGCCTCAATGGGTTGGCGAGCGCGAACGTTCGGGTCATTAGCCGTAGTGGTGGCGCTGGTGGGCGGCTACCTAGTGTTGGACGCCCATGACGTGGTCCCCGGCATCCTGACGCTGGACCCACCACCCATCCAGCCCGCGCCGTTCCCCACCCCGCCCGGCGCGGTTGCCGCTCCCGCTCCGTCCGAACCGTTCAGCGGACTACCCGACGATGCCCCCATTCCCTCCGCCGATGCCGTGGGCGCGCTCGTCTCGGCGTTGACGGGCGACGAACGTTTGGGCAACCACACCGGCGTGTACGTGCGTGACGCCTTGACGGATGAGACGCTCGGCACCGCATTGCCGGACACGGGCTTCACCCCGGCCTCCACGCAGAAAATGTTGACGGGCGTAGCGGCCATGACCCAGTTGGATCCGTCCTCTCGCCTGGAGACCAAGGCCGTCATGATTGCCGACGGACACCTGGTGTTGGTAGGCGCTGGAGACATGATGTTGGCCGCCGGCGCCGGGAATGATGACGCTGTGTTCGGAAGGGCCGGTATCAAGACCCTCGCCGAGCAAACGGCGGCCGCTGTGCTGGCCACAGGAACGGACTCGGTGCAACTCTCCCTGGATGACACGCTTTTTACGGGCCCCGTGGTGTCAGCCGCAGTTCCGGATGACGAGTTTTCCATGGGATTCATTGCGCCCGTATCACCACTGGCCATCGCGTTAGCCGTTCCTGCAGCACCCAAGGATTACGAGGCCGTGGCGGTACGCCAACCGGACCCAGCCATGAGCGCAGCCACGGTGTTCAAGGGTGCCCTGGTGGATGCCGGGTTGGCTGTAGCTGGGGAACTTCGGCGAGTGAGCGAACCCGCCCAAGGGACGGTGGTGGGATCTGTGGAATCTGCCACCATCTTGGAGATTGTGGAGTTCGCCATGCAGCATTCGGAGAACACGGTGACGGAAGTTTTGGGGCGTTTGGTGGCTGTGTCCAAAGGATTGCCGGGGTCTCTGGATTCTGCGATTCAGGCTGTGAAATCCACCGTAGAGTCCGTGGGCGTGGACCTTGACGGCTCCGTGTTGGTGGATTTGTCAGGGTTGGGCCGAGGATCACTGTTGTCTCCTCGTCAACTCGCGTCCGTGGTTGCTGCAACGATGTCCCCCGAGCATCCGCGTCTGCGCGAGTTGGCTTTGGGGATGCCCATTGCTAACTTGACCGGAACATTGAATGACCGATTCCCTGCGGGCAATCCCGCGCGAGGTTGGGCTCGGGCTAAGACGGGTTCCTTACCCAGCGTGGCGGGGTTGGCAGGCACCGTGGTGACTGCCGAGAACCGCTTGCTGGTGTTTGCCGTGGTGGGAGATGGCATGCCCCAAGGCGGCGCCTGGGGAGCCCGCGCCGCCATCGACGGCTTTGTAGGCAAACTCGTCGGCGTGGATGGCTAGGTCCATCACTCCGTCATTCTGCGCGCAGTGAAGCGGAGTCGCAGAATCTCGGCCTGCCCGGAAGCGGTACAGTAGTCCCGTGACATCGCAAGCCCCCGCCTTACCCAGCGAACCCGCAGCCACCACGCCAGCCTCCACCCCCATCATGGACTGGAAAGTGGCGGCCAAAATCGGCGGCTCCATGGCGGCCCCCGGCCCCGTGGGCGAGCACGCCGAACTGCGCTCCCTGGTGGACGGCCTGCGCTCAGCGGCCAAAGAAGCCGTCCCTCACGTGATCGAGACGGCGCAACTCAGCCCCGCTTCTGGCGATCCGGACACCCTGGGGGACGTCTTTGTGGTGGACCGCCCCGGCTGGATCACGGCCAACGCCCAAGTGTTTGCGGCCATGTCCAGCGGGTTGGGCGAGGCCCTGCCTCAGGCCGTGTCCGAGAACCTCGAATCCATGCAGATGGCGGCTTCGGCAGAGATGGGCGCGATCCTCGCCATCATGTCCCCGCGCGTCCTGGGCCAGTTTGATCCGTACAGCGCGCTGCTGGAAGGACCGGGGGTTTCTCCAGTCAGCGCTGATGATCCTGGCTCAACGGCCCGGCTTGACACGCCGCCCACTGACACGCAAAAGCGCGGACGCCTCCTGCTCGTCGCACCCAATATGCTCAGCACCGAGCGGGCCATGCAGGTGGACCCTGCCGATTATCGCCTCTGGGTGTGCCTGCATGAGCAGACGCACGCGCTGCAGTTTGGATCGGCCCCCTGGCTGGCTCCGCACATGCGCGAGCGCATCGGCTCCCTGTTTTCTTCCACGCTCGAGGCAGCGAGCAAGCGCTCCGAGGAACCCCTACACACCCGCATCGTCGCAGGTCTGAAGAGTGTCTATCAGTTGCTTGCTGGTACATTCAGTAAGAACGGTCCGGCTCCATTTGAGCGCGCGCTCTCCCCGGAGGCACGGGCAGAGTTGGCGGATTTGACAGCCGTGATGGCTTTGTTGGAGGGTCACGCTGACGTGATGATGGATGCGGTGGGGCCGGCGGTGGTGCCTTCTGTTGCAGAGATTCGTCGCAAATTTGAGGTACGACGAGATTCGTCCCGAGGAATGGCCCAACTCCTGCAACGCCTCATGGGCATGGACGCAAAACTCGCCCAGTACCGTGACGGCGCCGCGTTTGTGCGCGCCGTGGAAGCCCGCGTGGGCCGCAGCGGCTTCAACGCGGCCTTCGCCTCCGCCGAAAACCTCCCCACCGCCTCAGACATCCTCTGCCCCGCCGACTGGATCACCCGAGTCCACGGGTAGGCCTATTGGTTGCCCGATGACGAGTCCCATTCCCCCCCGCCACCTCCCGCCGAACCCTGGATAACTCGCGCCAAACACCGGTGAAACGGCAGCACCGCGTATACGTACCTTGAGTGGCTTGGCACTGATGATCGAGGAGTGGAACTGGAGATCATTGCTCGCGTTGCGAAAGAGGATCCTGAACTCGCGATTGTTTTTCATGTCATGCCTACATCATTCCGAGCATCGAAAGGAGTTCACCAATGAGCGCATCTCAGCAAATGGGTGTTGATGTGACAAAGTGGACATTCCATCCTGGCAACGTTCCCGTCATCGAGGACGTTGACCTTGACAAGGAAGTTGTTGTCCTTAATGGTCGTCGATACACTGAGTCGGACGCCATAGCCGATTCAGAGTTGATGGAATCTACGTTTGAGCAGCGTCAGACCGCTCGCAAGCGTGGCCTTGCACGTGGCGGCCATTCGTTGTCCGGTGACGGATCACATTCGCCACGCCTTACGGTGACGCTTCCCCGTGAACTCGATGAATTACTGCGTGCTCGCGCTGCCGCTGAACATATGAGCGCTTCCAAATGGGCTCGTCGGGCGCTTGAGCGTCAACTTGTTGTTGCCTGATCTTTGGTGTATTCGATCCTCAGATCCGAATATGGCGGATGACCTGGCACCATGGGTCAGACATGGGATGCTATCCAGGAGATGATTCCCGTGATAACGACCGCTCCAAACATCACTCCGCAAATGCCGGCGGCCTGCACGCCGGTTCTACTACGCGACGAGCGCGGCGGCGGCGTCCTCGGTGACCTCGCTACCCGCGGTGACCTCGCTACCCTCTGAGGTAGCGTCATCAGAGTGATGCGCCAGGGCCTCGATGATGTGGGCGGCGCCGTCATTGTCAGGGTTGAGGCGGTACACGGTCTCGCCGTCAACCTCGGACTTGAGGACCAACCCGGCAAGGGACATTCCACCGAGTGACTGGAAGGCCACGCGGGTCAGGGGGTGCGTGGGTCCACGGTCATTGATGGCGGCAATCTCGGTTTTTGTCAGGCCATCGGGAGCACCGGCCAAGGCCACCACCACGGGTTTCATGGCAAATCCGCGCGCAACGTTGACTGCTGTATTGACAACCATGACAACGCCAAGGACGGTGAGAACGGTACGGCGTGAAGGCCTTTTCATGATGACTCCATGGAGTGATTTCGGAACGATTTCATGTCAGTTTACTCAGGCACACACTGCGCACCAAGCCTGCGCCTGTGCGCCAGGCGAATGACGCCAAGGGAGGTTCCCGTTTCATGGTTTCCTCGGGATTCGTCTCCTACCCATATGCCACAGTGTGCCCATGAAAGAAACAGCGCTCATTGCCCCACGAACGGCGGTTCGTGATGCGCTGCGCGGGGTTGTTTCCGGGGCTCTTGTGCTGGTGGCGTGCTCCGGTGGGGCAGATTCTGTGGCGCTCGCAGCGGCGGTGGCAGCAGAGTCTGATCGCGTTGGGCGTTCGACGAGATCGCGTGGTCACGCGATCCGGGCTGGTGCCGTGGTGGTGGATCATGGGCTCCAGGCAGGGTCTGACGCCGTAGCTGAGCGCGCAGCAGAGCAGTGTAGAAACCTCGGTTTAGATCCGGTGATTGTTCGACGAGTCACGGTGCTTGCGGGGAAGGAGTGCAAGCGGAAGGTGCGCAAGCGGGGGGAGTGTGATGAGTCACCCTGCGGGATCAGCGCATCTGAAGCCGTAGCGCGGGATGCTCGGTACACAGCGCTCCTGGATGTGGCAGTGGAGACCGGGGCCGAGGCGATTCTGCTCGGCCACACGCTAGATGACCAGGCAGAATCCGTGCTCCTCGGGTTGGCGCGTGGAAGCGGAACGCGGTCTTTGGCGGCCATGGCTGGGGAGAGTGTTCGGGAATGCGATGCCGGGGTAGAAGACCACGCGCGGCATGATCCTGGTAGCGCGGCGAACCTCCTTCAGGGTGGCCGCCGTGGGGAACTGGTGTCGGTCCGCCTCATCCGCCCCTTCCTCGCCATCACACGGGCCCAGACCGAGGCCGCGTGTGCTGCACAAGGTCTCGAACCGTGGCATGACCCCACTAATGCACTAACAGGGTCCACGGCACCTCTCCGCAACCGGGTCCGCAACGAGGTGATGCCGCAGTTGTCTGAGGTCTTTGGACCCGGCATCGTTGCCAACTTGGCACGAACGGCGGATTTATCACGGCAGGATGCGGACGCCTTGGACGGTGACGCGGCCGAGGTGTGCCAGGAAGCGATCAGGCGGGAAGGGCATCCCACCGAGGGATGGGAGGCACCACGGTTTGGGTCTGACCTCTGGATCGATGTTGCCTCCGTAACAGGGGTGCCCGCCGCCGTTCGTCGTAGAGTCATCAAACAGGCCATCAGTCAACTCACCGGTTCAACGCAGATCACCTTTGCGCACGTAGATGCCGTGGACGCCTTGGTGACACGTTGGTGCGGTCAAGGTGAGACACATCTGCCCACGGGCGCCACGGCGCGGCGCGAGCGTGGAACAATAATTCTGAGCGAGGGCGCTCATATGCCCCGGAAACCGCCTAACCAAGGAGAAGCCAGTGCTCGAATCTGACATTGCCGATGACATCGTTGGTGTCATGCTCACCGAGGAGCAGTTGGCCACACGCCTTGACGAGATGGCAGCGGACATTACCCGCGATTACCAGGGTAAAGACCTGCTTCTGGTCGGAATTCTCAAGGGTGCCATCATGGTGATGGCGGACCTCTCTCGCAGGATCAGAGTTCCTTTGGAGATGGACTGGATGGCAGTGTCCAGTTACGGTTCCGGCACCAAATCCTCGGGCGTAGTGCGGATTCTCAAAGACTTGGACACGGACTTGGCGGGCAGGAACGTGCTCATTGTGGAGGACATTATTGACTCCGGGCTCACCCTGAACTGGCTCCAGCAGAACCTGCTTTCCCGCGGAGCTAAGTCCGTAGAGATTGCCACCATGTTACGCAAGCCCGAATCGGCCAAGGTTGACGTAGACGTCAGGTACGTGGGCTTCGATATTCCGCCGGAATTCGTGATCGGCTACGGCCTGGATTACGCCGAGCAGTACCGCAACGTCCCCTTCATCGCAACATTGGCTCCGCATGTCTACAGCTGATAACAACACGGAATTTGACTTCAAGAAACTCGCTCAGGGTCCGTGGCTGTGGATAGCGGCAGGTGCCCTGATTGTGGGTCTCGGATTTGCCGCCATGTTTGCTGGTGGTGGCACTCAGCGGATTGACACCTACCAGGGAATTGCGCTGCTTCATAGTGACATGGTGAAGTCTGCCGTGATGGTGGATGGTGACCAGCGGGTTCAGTTGGAACTCACGGAGGATTTCATCACCGGGGGAGACAACCCCACGGTGTTGCCGGATGTTCCACAGGCCACCGCAGTAACACCTGCGGATGCGGCCTCGCCGGAAGCCACTGGTACTCCTGAAGCGGATGCCTCGCCTGAGGCCACGGCAGCGGCTGATGCCACAGCCTCCCCTGAGACCGGAGCGTCACCTGACGCTACTGATCCAGCGGAATCTCCCGCAGCATCACCGTCACCCGAGTCATCACCAGCGGCGTCTCCCACGGCCAGCCCGACCGGCTCCGCCACCGAAGGCGATGACAAGCCGGAGCCCGAGCGGAACCGTGGCAAGGATGTGGAGTTCTTCTACACCGCACCCCAAGGCCTGATGGTCGCGGACACGCTACGTTCCGCGCAAGCCGAAGGCCGCCTGCCCGAGGGCTTCAACTCCGAGGTTCCTCAAACCTCGGTTCTCAGTTCTATTCTTGGCCTCGTAGTGCCGTTCCTCCTCATTGCCGTGGTGTTTTGGTTCCTCATGTCCCGGATGCAAGGCGGCTCCAACCGCGTGATGGGATTCGGGAAGTCCCGAGCCAAGCTCATCAACAAGGACATGCCCCAGGTGACCTTTGCTGACGTGGCGGGTGTGGATGAGGCCGTGGAAGAACTCCATGAGATCAAGGAGTTCCTGCAAGAACCAGCCAAGTTCCAGGCCGTTGGCGCGCGGATACCCAAGGGCGTCCTGCTCTACGGTCCTCCCGGAACCGGAAAAACGCTCTTGGCCCGTGCCGTGGCCGGTGAAGCAGGAGTTCCCTTCTACTCCATCTCTGGTTCTGACTTTGTGGAGATGTTTGTTGGCGTGGGAGCATCCCGCGTGCGTGACCTCTTTGACCAGGCCAAACAAAACTCGCCAGCCATCATCTTTGTGGACGAGATTGACGCCGTGGGTAGGCACCGTGGAGCCGGCATGGGTGGCGGACATGACGAACGCGAGCAGACCCTTAACCAATTGCTGGTGGAGATGGACGGATTTGATGTCAAGACCAACGTCATCCTGATTGCTGCCACCAACCGGCCAGACATCCTTGACCCGGCCCTTCTGCGTCCCGGCCGTTTTGACCGTCAGGTGGCCGTGGAGGCTCCTGACCTGAAGGGCAGGGAAGCGATTCTCAAGGTGCATGCCAAGGGCAAGCCCATGGTTCCCAGCGTGGACCTGGAGAGTGTGGCACGCCGGACGCCAGGATTCACCGGAGCAGACCTGGCCAACGTGCTCAACGAGGCCGCGCTGCTCACGGCGCGCTCCGGCGCTCAGTTGATTGATGACCGCGCACTTGATGAGGCGATTGACCGCGTGATTGCTGGTCCACAAAAACGCACCCGCATCATGAATCCGGCCGAAGTCAAGAACACGGCGTATCACGAGGGTGGACACGCACTCGTTGCCGCAGCAATGAACAACACGGATCCGGTCACCAAGGTCACCATTCTGCCTCGCGGCAGGGCCTTGGGGTACACCATGGTGATGCCCACAGAGGACAAGTACTCCACCACGCGCAACGAGTTGTTAGACCAGCTCGCCTACGCGATGGGCGGGCGTGTGGCTGAAGAAGTGGTGTTCCATGATCCCACCACGGGCGCCTCCAATGACATTGAGAAGGCCACCAACATCGCGCGCAAGATGGTCACCGAATACGGCATGAGTGACAAAGTAGGCGCCGTGAAGTTTGGAAGCGGTTCCTCCGAACCGTTCATGGGCCGTGATTACGGCACGGGGAGAGAGTACTCCGAGGCCGTGGCCACCATGATCGACGACGAGGTGCGTGCTCTCGTGGAGTCTGCTCACGACGAAGCCTGGCAGGTTATCACCAAGAACCGTGACGTTCTGGACAACCTGGTGGTGCAACTCCTCGCCAAGGAGACCCTGAGCCAATCGGAACTGGCCGAGGTGTTCAAGGACGTGGTCAAGCAGGCACCCCGAGACGTATGGCTGAGTTCTGAGGATCGGCCGGTCCATGAACGCGGTCCGGTGGACGCACCCACTGCCGCTGAAGTAGCCACCGCTGCTGAGGCAGCGGCTAGTGAAGCCAGCACGGCAGCGTCCACCGGGGCTGATTCTGCGGTGCCTGCGGCCGGCACTGCGGAAGGCAACCCGGCGCAAAGCAACCCGGCGGAGAGCAACCCCACTGACGCTGGCGCTGCCGGTTCCGGCGCGGCCACATCCGGCAACGAGTCCTAGGACATACGGCACATGGCAGTGGACCAACTCAGAGCCGAAGCGGCAATCCGTGAACTCTTGGCCGCAGTGGGGGAGGACCCCAACCGGGATGGGCTGAAGGACACGCCCGGCCGGGTTGCCCGAGCCTACGCCGAGACATTCGCTGGGCTCTCCCAGGAACCGGAGGACGTACTCACCACCACCTTTGACGCTGGGCACAACGAGATGGTGCTCGTCAAAGACATCGAGGTGTTCTCCACCTGCGAACATCATCTTCTGCCGTTCCACGGTGTAGCCCACGTGGGCTACATCCCCGGGGATGATGGGCGCATTACAGGATTGTCCAAACTCGCACGGTTGGTGGACGTGTACGCCAAGCGGCCCCAGGTGCAGGAACGCATCACCACTCAAGTGGCAGATGCCCTAGTGCGCATCCTCAATCCCAGTGGAGCCATTGTGGTGTTGGAATGTGAACACCTGTGCATGTCCATGCGTGGCGTCCACAAACCAGGTTCGCGCACGGTGACGTCAGCAGTACGCGGAGGGATGCGCAACCAGGCCACGCGGGCCGAGGCCATGAGCCTGATCCTCGGGAAATAACGCTATGTCCCCGATGTCCGGACTCACCACATCCCCGGTCCCCTGCGGTTTTACCGACCACGGGCAAGCGAATCCCGCCTGTGCCAGCGTTGTGGGGATCCCGTGTCTCCACCGGTGCGCCGTCATGGGGATTGTCAATGTGACCGATGATTCCTTCAGCGGCGATGGCCTTACCGCCACGGAGGCAGCCATCCACCATGCACTCGGCCTCATCGAGAACGGCGCTGACCTGGTGGATATCGGCGGCGAGTCCACCCGGCCGGGAGCCCCGCGTGTCCCGGAATCCCAGGAACTGAACCGCGTGATCCCGGTTGTCCGGGAACTCGCCAACGCGGGAGCCATCATCAGCGTGGACACCACGCGCGCCAGCGTGGCCGCTGAAGCCGTCAAGGCAGGGGCTCACGTGATCAATGACGTATCCGGCGGATTGGCTGATCCGGCTATGGCCACACTCGTTGCAGAAACGGGTATCGCCTACGTGTGTACCCATTGGCGCACACCGTCAGCCACCATGGACTCCCAGGATCATTATCCCGGTGGCTATCAGGACGTGGTGACCGAACTCCATCAACGGCTTGATGCCCTGGACGCTGCTGGGGTGCGTAGCGAACAAATCATTGTGGACCCGGGCCTTGGCTTTTCCAAGGCAGGGCACATCAACTGGGAAATCCTGGCTCACACGGAGGCGTTCCGCGCCCTCGGGTTCCCCGTGCTCATTGGAGCCAGCAGGAAGCGTTTCCTTGCCTCCACCATCGACGAGCACTTGGCCAACCCTGCCAGTCCCGCAGCCCCGGCCAATCCCGCCCCACAGGCCAGTCCCATTCCGCTCTCTCCAGCAATCGCGCCCCATCCCGCAGCCCCGTCCAGCCCCACCCTCCGCGACGATGCCACCGCCGCCGTCACGGCACTGGCGGCAATATCAGGCGCCTGGGCAGTGCGGGTTCATGCCGCGCGCGCGTCGCGCAGTGCTGTGTGTGTTGCGGCTGATTGGATGAGGGGCAGAAAATCGTTGTGAGAATCGTGAAGGGGGCCGATAGTGGCAGTGTCCGATGTCTTTGATCCGGACGGGTATCCCTATGATCAGATCCACGTCACCGGGATGTCGGCCTTTGGCCACCACGGGGTCAACGAGCATGAGCGCGAGTTTGGGCAAATGTTCAGCGCCGATGTGGTGCTGCACATGGACGTCCGCAGCGCCGCCACAACAGATGACATTGTGGAGACGGTCAACTATGCCGATGTAGCCGTGGACGTGGTGGACGCCATGGGAGATCCAGCGCTGAACCTCATCGAGTCCGTGGCGGACCGGATTGCGCACGCCGTGTTGACGCTCTATGAAGAGGTAGAAGCGATTGACGTCACGCTGCACAAGCCTCACGCCCAACTGTCCGTGCCGTTCAGCGATGTTTCGGTACATATTCGACGAATCCGCGAGGGAAACGCAGCGGCTGAGGCCGTTACGCCCCAACCCACCACACCGAGGCCGCGGGTTCCCAAACCAGTCAGGCAGACCCAAGGCACGGAGGACGCCGTTCGGCCCACTGTGAAACCACGAGCCAACAGGCGCACCGATTCTGCTACTGATGGCGGAGTCACGGTGAGAACGGTGAATCGGGCACCCGCAGCACAACCCAAACCCAAACCCGCCCCTCACATCCGCCCCGGGATTGATGACAAGCCCGTTGCCAGGATTGACGCCGGAAGCGAGCCAGCCCAACGAGACCCCGGTGACGTTGTCATGTTGGACCAGGTCCCCGGTGATCCCGTGGAAGTTGTTCTGGCGCTGGGTTCCAACATGGGAGATTCGCACGGAACGCTCCGCCGGGCCATCTCGGACATTGCCGCAACGCCCGGCATCAACATCATGGCTGTCTCCCCCTTGGTCTGCACCAAGCCCGTGGGAAGCCCCGAGGACACGGCAGATTTCCTCAACGCCGTGGTGGTGGCGTGGACCACCCTCTCGCCCAACGAGTTGCTCACCGCCATTGCCGCTATGGAAACGGGGCATGGACGCCTGAGGGACATGGAAACACGGTGGGGATCACGAACGCTGGATGTGGACATCATCACGTACGGACCCTTGGTGGCATCGTCGGACACCCTCACCATTCCCCACCTGCGCGCCGGACAACGCGCCTTCGTGCTCTTCCCATGGGCCCAAGTGCGGCCGGATGCCATCCTTCCCGGCCCGGACGGTGGCCCTGTGTCCGAACTTGCCGAGTCCGCTCCGGATCGCAACGGCATTCAATGGCTTGCGCTCGATTGGCTGAGTTCCAAGGCGCCCACCCACATTCCTGTGGCAGCCCGCGGTGGCGGTGCGTAGCGCGTGCGGCGCACGGCCATCTGGGTGGTGGCACTCACACTGGGCGGCGCCACACTCGTAGGCCTCCTCCTACGGGCGGCGTTGGCAGGCCTGGGGGTGAGTCCCGGGCATGAAACATGGTTGGCGTGGGTGGCATTACTGCTGATGTCCGCCATCCTGTTTGGCATGGGGCTCCAGGTGAAGCGCTATCTCAACGGGGACAAGCCAGACCTTGACGGTCTCCGGGCCTGGCGTACCTGTGTCCTAGCCAAAGCCGGCGCCATCACGGGAGCGGTCCTGGCCGGATGGTACCTGTCCGCGGTAATTCGGGTGCTGGGTGATCTCCAATGGCCTGGCCCGCGGCACAGGGCCATCATGGCGGGCATAGCGGTACTCTGCGCCATCGTTTTGATGGTGGTAGGTCTCCTCGTCGAGAAAATGTGTCAGATTCCCCCGGCGGACACGGAGGACTCCCACGCCTCGGACGCTGCACCGGCGTAGGTTTCCCTCCCCATCGCCGGGCTGCTCACCGTGGAGGTTGCCCGAGTACGGCATCTGAGTAGCACGGCACCTGAACACCACGGCGCGCGCTGATCGGCCCATTGCGCAGAATTCGGTAGCCCCAGGCACGCTATGGCAGACTGCGCGGATGCAATCTCCCACCATGATGGCTCCGCCATTTCAGCCCGAAGGCGTGACCTTCAGCCCCGTGTCATCCAAGCTCATCACGGCACGCATCCTCACCGGCGGCCTGTGGCTGCTCCTGCCCTTCCTCGCCTGCGTGGTGCTGGGCATTGTCCTCAGCCCGTTCTGGTTCATCGGCGCTGCGGTGTGCTTCGCCATTTTCCTGTGGGAATGCTGGCTGGCCCCGCGTCAAGTGCATGCCTTGGGCTATGCCGAACGCGACGAAGATATTCTCATCCGCAGCGGAATCCTCTTCCGCTCCATGGTGGTAGTTCCCTACGGCCGCATGCAGTTTGTGGACGTGAAGGTGGGGCCGCTGGACCGCCTGTTCGGCATCGGTACCGTGCAACTCCACACCGCTGCTGCCTCCACGGATGCGACGATTCCTGGCCTTCCCCCGGCCGAGGCAGAGTTGCTGCGTGACCGTTTGGCTGACCGCGGTCAAGCACGATTGGCCGGCCTGTGACCGGCGCGCGCACGCCTCAGGCGCCCCAGTATCCTCAGCAGGACCAGTACCCTCAGCCGGACCAGTACCCCCAGCAGAACCAGATCCCGCCCCAGGTTGCGCCCTACGCAACGCAGCACGCGGGAACGGGTTCCGCCACCGGCATCCTCACCGGCGGCACGCCGCCCACCGCCTCGCTGGCTGACGGCAACTGGCACCACATGCACCCGGTGACTCCGCTTGTCCGCGGGTGGACCCTGGTAGTGGCTATGGCCGGTTTCCTCCTGTTTGAGATCGTGGCTGGCGGCAGCATGTCCGCCGCTGCTGATTTTGCTGTACGTAACATCCTCCTCGTGGCCCTCGCCACCGTGGTGCTCATTGCCCTGGTAGTGGGCTATTTGTGGCTGGTGTGGCACCGTATGGAATATTCCGTGGTGGATGATGTGGTGCGTTTGCGCCAAGGCATCCTTTTCCGCCAGCAGCGCGACGCGCGGCTTGACCGGGTTCAGGCCATTGACATTCGCCAACCTCTGGTAGCGCGGATCTTCGGCCTGGCCGAGTTGACCTTTGAGTCAGCCGGTGGCGCTGGATCTCAAATCCAGATCGGCTTCCTGCGTGCCAGTGAAGCAAACCATCTGCGTGGCGAACTGTTGGCCCGTGCCGCAGGTCTGCGCGCTGCGGCCACGTCAGTTCCCACAGCGCTCCCCGCGTCCGCACCCATTGCATCCGCACCCGGCGCGCCCATGGCACCCACGCCCGCCGCACCGGCGTTCCCGGCCCCCGCCGCGGATTCCTCCGCAGGTTCGTCGTCGCAGGGCATCACCGCCCCCATCAGCCCAACCCCCATCAGCACAACCCCCATCGCACCAGCCCCCACCACCCCGGCCTTCCCTGCCTCCATCACCCCCGAGGCCCCCGAGCGCCAGGTGCTCGCGGTTCCCTTCGGCCGTCTCCTCGGCTCGGTGGCAATGTCTGGAACCATGTGGTTCCTGCTGCTCATCGTGATTGCGGCGATTGTGGGCGCAGTCGTGGCTGGACCTGCGGTGCTCGCCACTGTGCTGCCGGTGTTCATCGGCGTGGGCGCCGTGGTGTATTCCGTGGTCAACGGTTCGTTCAACTTCAAGGCTGCCATCTCCCCGGATGGCATCAGGCTGCGCCGCGGTTTAACCACCACCCAGGCTCAAACCATTCCGCCGGGACGCATCCAGGCGGTGCAAATTTCGCAGAGCCCGCTGTGGCGTCTGACCGATTGGTGGCGCGTTCGGGTCACCATTGCCGGGTACAACAATGAGGAGGACACCACGCAACAGCAAAACGTGCTCCTGCCTGTGGGAAGCCGCGAGGAAGCCCGCACGGCCCTGTGGCTAGTGCTCCCAGATCTCGGCACGGAGGACCCCATCGCTCTGCTGGATGAGGGCATGACGGGTACGCGCAAGAACGCCCGGTTCTTCACCAACGCGCCGAAGCGCGCCCGCTGGGTCAACCCGTTCTCCTGGTGGCGCAACGCTTTTGGCGCCACGGATCGTGCCGTGTTCTTCCGTGGCGGATGGCTCAACCGGACCCTCAGTGTGGTTCCTCACGAGCGCTCGCAATCGCTGTGTGTGGTGCAAGGTCCCGTGGCTCGTGCGCTGCGCGTGGCCAAGGTGCGCGCCCACGTCAGTTCTGCCACCATGCACCCCACCGCGTACAACGTGGATGCCGAGGATGCGTCGCGTCTGATTCAGGACGAGGCCCGCGCCGCCCGCGCTGCTCGCGCCACGCAAACGCCCGAGCAGTGGATGGCAAGCGTCGGCGGATAACACCATCGCCGCAATACGCCATACACTAAACCCGTGATCGCTGAGGCTAACCCCACCACTGAACTCCCTGATGACGTGCCCGAGCAGGTGCGCGTGCGCCGTGAAAAGCGTCAGCGCATCCTCGATGCCGGCGGCGAGGCGTACCCCGTCTCGGTGCCGGTGACCCACGGAATCGCGCAGGTCAGAGCGCAGTATCCGGATCTGGAAGCAGGAACGGAAACTGAGGACGTGGTGGGCGTTGCCGGCCGCGTGGTGTTCCTGCGCAACACGGGCAAGTTGTGTTTTGTCACGCTCCAGGACGGGGCGGGGGAGCGGCTTCAAGCCATGCTCTCCCTGGCCGTGGTGGGCGCCGAAGCGCTTGCAGCCTTCAAGGCGGATGTGGACTTGGGCGATCACGTGTTTGTCCACGGGAAAGTCGGCTCCTCACGGCGTGGGGAGTTGTCCATTTTTGCCGACGACTGGCGTTTAGCATCTAAGGCTATTCGCCCATTGCCCGTTCTTCATAAGGACCTGAGCGAAGAATCGCGTGTGAGGCAACGCTATGTTGACTTGATCGCCAGGCCTGCGGCCAGGGACATGGTGCGCTTACGCGCCTCAGTGATGCGCTCCTTGCGTGAAAACTTCCACCGCCGCGATTACGTGGAAGTGGAAACTCCCATGCTCCAAACCGTGGCCTCGGGAGCAGCGGCACGGCCTTTCAGTACCCATATGAATGCCTATGACATCGAGTTGTTCTTGCGCATTGCTCCCGAGTTATTCCTGAAGCGCGCCGCCGTGGGCGGCGTGGAACGCGTTTTTGAAATCAACCGGAATTTCCGTAACGAAGGCGCGGATTCTTCCCACTCGCCCGAGTTTGCCATGATTGAGGCGTACGAGGCCTACGGCGATTATTTCACCATGGCGGATCTGACCCAAAACTTGGTACAAACCGCGGCCCAGGAATGCCTGGGTACCACGGACATCACCCTCCCTGACGGCGAGGTATATCCCCTCGGCGGGCAATGGAAGCGCATCTCCATGTATCCCTCACTGAGTGAGTCCTTGGGCGAGGAAATCACCCCTCAGATGACTGCCGATCAGTTGCGCCCCATCGCGGAACGCGTGGGCCTTGACCTGGAAGGCCGGACCCTCACCGCCGGGAAGTTGGTGGAGTTGATGTGGGAGGAACGCGTGGGGGATGGTCTCCATGAACCCACCTTTGTGATGGACTTCCCGTGGGAAACGTCCCCATTGACCAGGTCACACCGGAGTATTCCCAGCGTGGTGGAAAAGTGGGATTTGTACGTGCGCGGATTTGAATTAGCCACGGCGTATTCCGAGTTAGTGGACCCGGTGATTCAGCGTGATCGATTTGAGTCTCAAGCTCGCCAGGCCGCAGCAGGTGATGATGAGGCCATGGCGGTGGATGAAGATTTCTTGACCGCCATGGAATATGCCATGCCGCCCTCGGGTGGAATGGGCTTGGGAATTGATCGCCTCCTGATGGCATTGACCGGCCTGGGGATTAGGGAAACCATTCTTTTCCCCTTGGTGAAGCCCACGGCGTGATTCACGCGCGGTGATCTCCATAAGACCACCTATTCATGAGGTCAATGAGAGATAACGCAATCATGGAAAGCCACAAATTGACGTTCCACAGTGCAATTGTGCATTTTTCGTTGTCACAGCCCAAAAGGGTGCCATCATGGTGACTGTTCTTCACACCTCCAACGGAAAGCAGACCACCATGGCCCGCGAAACTCGCACGTATTTGATTGATGACATTGACGGCGGCGAAGCCACCCAGACCGTCACCTTTGCGCTCGACGGCGTGACCTACGAGATTGACCTTAATGACCACCACGCCCAGGAACTGCGCGACTACGTTGCTCATTGGACCGCCCACGCTCGCAAGGCTCCCAAGGCACCCAGCGCACCCGCCGTCCGCCGTACCCCGGCACGTTCCGGCAACGCCGCTTACAACGCCAAGGTTCGCACCTGGGCCATTGCCGAGGGCCTGAAGGTCTCCAAGCGCGGACGCATCGGCGCAGACGTCCTCGCCGCCTACGAGGCTGCCCACTAACTACATACGGTGGCGCGCTCATTAACGAGCGCGCCACAAGTTCACACGCTCACTTGGGAACAGCGGAAGTTGGGTGATCTAATGCAAGTCACCTCAGTGAAGCGCGTCCATCAATCTGACTGGGCTGTGTCGGGCGTTCGGTTTTTGCGAGCGAGGGACATCGTCGCCGCCTCGAAGGGAGAGGAATCTACTGACCTTCTATACATCAGCCAAATGATGTACGAGCAATACTCGGCACTCTCAGGCAAGGTCAAAGTGGGCGATCTACTTGTCACCGGTGTTGGCTCGATTGGGGTTCCTTATCTGATAAACACTGAAGTCCCACTGTATTTCAAGGACGGCAACATCATATGGTTCAGGAACGAGAGCATTGACGGGGTGTTTCTCTATTACTCCTTCAGCGCGCAGAGCATCCAAAGGTTCATTCGTCTCTCGGCAGGCACGGGGACCGTTGGGACATACACGATTGAGACTGGTAGGCAGACCCCAGTCCAGCTTCCGTCGCCGGATGAACAGAACATGGTTGGCCATCTACTCGCCAATGTTGATCACCTCATCACCCTTCATCAGCGTGAGTTAGAACGCCTCAAAAATGTCAAGAAAGCCTTACTCGAGAAGATGTTTGCATAGAAGGAGAAGACCATGGTGACGTTTACTACAGAGCGCAACTTTGAGGATGCGCTCGTTGACACCCTTCAAGGATATGGGTGGACGGAAGTCATTGAGAATCCTTCCGAGGAGACACTCGTGAAGAACTGGGCGGATATCTTGTTCCGCAACAACCGGGAGATTGACCGTCTCAATAACTGTCCGCTCACCGAGGGTGAGATGCAACAAATCCTGGAACAAATCAATGAACTGAGAACGCCACTGAGGCTCAATGGGTTCATCAACGGAAAAACTGTGTCGGTCAAACGAGACAACACAGAAGATGAACTCCATCTAGGCAAAGAAGTGTCATTGAAAATCTATGACCGATTTGAGATTGCTGGAGGAAAGAGCCGCTATCAGATTGCGCGCCAACCCCGGTTCCGTACACGCGGCATCCTCAATGACCGCCGCGGTGATCTAATGCTACTCATCAACGGCATGCCTGTGATCCACATTGAACTCAAAAAGAGCGGTGTATCAGTCACACAGGCGGCTAACCAGATTGAGAAGTATGCACGGGAGGGCATATTCACGGGTTTGTACTCACTCGTGCAGATCTTTGTGGCAATGGAACCCAGCAAAACCCTGTATTTTGCGAACCCCGGGCCTGACGGTACATTCAATAGTGACTTCTACTTCCAATGGGCAGACTTTGACAACCAGCCGATCAATGACTGGAGCGAGATTGCCAAAAGGTTGCTCTCCATCCCCATGGCACATCAGATGATTGGCTTCTACACGGTCCCAGATGATGCCGATGGCGTGCTCAAGGTGATGCGCAGTTACCAGTATTACGCGGCGGCGGCTATTTCGAACCGGGTGAGTAGAATCACCTGGAACAATGAGCATCAACGCGGTGGGTATGTGTGGCATACCACGGGATCCGGAAAGACGATGACGAGTTTCAAGAGTGCTCAACTCATCGCCAAGTCCAAAGACGCTGACAAGGTTATCTTCCTCATGGATCGGAGGGAACTGGGCACCCAGTCCCTCCTGGAGTATCAAAGTTTCGCCGAGGATGGTGATGCCATTCAGGCCACTGAGGATACGGTTACTCTGATCTCCAAGATCAAGAGCGAGGACCCCGCCAACGTCCTCATTGTGACGTCGATCCAAAAGATGAGCAGAGTTACTGAAGATTCTGACGTGAAAGCGGCTGACATCACAACAATGACTGGCAAGCGCATCGTCTTCATTGTTGACGAATGTCATCGCTCCACGTTTGGCGATATGCTCTCTGCCGTGAAGGGTACGTTTGCGAATGCCGTCTTCTTTGGTTTCACCGGCACGCCCATCCAGGACGAGAACAAGATCAAAGCAAGCACCACGGCTGACGTGTTTGGGAACGAACTTCACCGCTACAGCATTGCCGATGGAATTCGAGATCAGAACGTCCTGGGATTCGATCCATACAAAGTCCTCACCTACGGAGACATGGATGTGCGCAAAGCCGTTGCCCTCGATAAAGCCAAGGCCACCAGTGAAGAGGAGGCCATCTGTGATGACACAAAGCGTGCTACCTACTACCACTACCTCAATGATGTACCCATGGTGGGCGTCAGCGCATTAGCACCCGGCAGCAATTCCGTCAGAGGAATTGAAGACCACCTTTCGGCGAGTCAATATGACCGCGATGAGCACCGCGCGCAAGTCGTCAAGGACATCAGTGACAACTGGCTAACCTTGTCCCGTGGTGGAAAATTCCATGCGATTTTTGCCACGAGTAGTATCCCTGAGGCGATTAGGTACTACCGCCTCCTTAAGGAACGAAAGCCGGACCTCAAGATCACAGCCCTCTTTGACCCAAACATTGACAACGGAGACGGTGGGACCAGTGCCTTCAAGGAAGCGGGACTTGTTGAGATTGTTCAAGATTACAATGAACGGTACAACCAGACTTTCACCTTGGGGACCCATGCCGGTTTCAAGAAGGATCTAGCCGCGAGGCTTGCCCACAAAAAGCCTCACCAGCGAATTGAGGGGGAACCCAGCAAGAATCTTGACCTCCTCATTGTTGTAGACCAGATGCTCACAGGGTTTGACTCCAAGTGGGTCAATACCCTCTATCTGGACAAAGTCCTTGAGTACCAACACATCATTCAAGCATTCTCGCGCACCAACCGGATTTTTGGTCCCGAGAAGCCGTTCGGAACCATCCGGTACTACCGCAAACCACACACCATGGAGACGAACATCCAGAAGGCCGTCAAAGCGTACTCGGGCGACAAGGAGTTTGGGCTGTTTGTGCCACGTTTGGTGGAGAATATCAAGGCATTGAATGACACCTATGGGAAAATTCAGGAAATTTTCACAAATGCCGGAGTGGGGGACTTTACCAACAACCCCACCGATCAGGCGGCGTGCGCACGGTTTGCCTTACTCTTCAGAGAGTTCAACGGATACCTTGAAGCAGCTAAGATTCAGGGATTCCATTGGAGTCAACTGGAGTACACCGCACCCGGTTCCCAAGAAACTGTGACGCTGGCACTCAACGAGAACGATTACCTTGTCCTGGCACTGCGCTACAGGGAACTCTTTTCTGCTGGGGACCAGGGAACTCCCGGTGGCGGTAACGAATCCGTGCCGTATGACATTGTGGCCTCGCTCACCCAAATTGACACGGGGAAGATTGATGCAGACTACATGAACTCACGCTTTGACAAGTACCTCAAACTCCGAGCCCCGGGTTCGACGGCATCAGCCGAGGAGGTCGACAAGGTGCGTAAGGAACTCCACAGTTCATTCGCCACACTGAGTCTTGACGGGCAAAAGTATGCAGGGCAATTCTTGTGGGATATGGAAAAGGGCGATGTCACAGTAGATCCAGGAATGACACTCCGGGATTACATCACGCTGTACCAAAACCGTGCAGAATCGGCCCAAATATCTCGCCTGGACCTCGAGTTTGGTCTCGATGTGCGCCTTCTGAGTAACCTCATGGGAGCGCATCCCAATGAGGCGAACCTCAACGAATTCGGACGCTTCGATGAACTCAAGGCCACGGCAGATCAGGAGAAAGTTCGCACTTACTTTGCGAAAAAGCAGGGGAAGCCGGTCAGCCCATTTAAGGCGAATAGCCTTTTCGATGATTTCCTTCGGAGGTTCATCATTGCAGGTGGCTTCGATCTTGGCGATGACTGAACCTAGCCCACTGAGGGGACCCCTACGGCATCAGTAGCGTGACTCCCAATCCTGACCACCGTAGTAGATGCCGAGGACAATGACCGTGGCCGAATCGTCGTCGATCATGTAGTGAATACTGGCTCGCCCTTCAAAACCCACAACCCTAAGCCTGGGGCGCACATCATCCCGGAGTCGGTGGCGGTACGGGAATGACCTCAGCGACTCGCACGCTTGACGGATCCGCTTGGTGTAGGCCACTGCGCGATCAGGTGCCGACTCAGCGGAGATGAAGCGCTCGATGTCCCGCAGTTGTTGCAGAGCAACTAGCGAATAGACAACGCTGTAGGTCTCCACGGTTAAGCCGCAACCCGAGTGGCTGCGAGCCAGGCGTCGGCCTCTTCAGGAGTGAACAGGGGCTCAACCCCGTCTGCTACCCGGTCATACGTCTCCGCCACCGTGGTCCGTAACCATGACTCATACGCTTGATCAACGGGCAGGTTTGCATCACTAATGGGAGGAATACTGCTGTTCTGTACAATCCGACCCAATTCTGCGCGTTCAGCCGCATTCAAACGATCCACCCAGCGGTGAATCGTTGGGGCTTCTAGCGTTGCACTCATGGCTCCAGTATCCCACATCGTGTCAAGCGTGACGTTCACGGCAAGGACCGGGAGCAGCGTCCGGCTCATACGACTGATGAGTGCCATCTCTCACCTGTATGATCATCCACCCGCTTGGGAACAGCGGAAGGTTGAATCAATCGCCGAGCAGTTCAGCGGTGGAGGCACTCCATCGACATCAAACGCCGAGCTTTGGTCTGGTGATATTCCATGGATTCAATCATCAGATTTGACTGAAAATGAGCTGCTCGGAGTAGTGCCGAGAAAGCATATTTCGAGCAAGGCTATCGCCACCTCTGCAACGAAGCTGATACCTCAAAACTCGATAGCCGTAATCACTCGTGTAGGGGTCGGAAAGCTAGCGTTTATGCCGTTTTCTTATGCTTCAAGCCAAGATTTCTTGTCCTTGAGCAAGCTGAAGTTAGACGGCAAATTTGCGGCATATTCCCTGTATAAAAAACTACAAGGCGAGCTTCATCAAGTGCAAGGAACATCCATTAAAGGTATCACAAAAGATGAGCTTCTTGCGAAGTCGATATTGACACCTTGTGAAGAAGAGCAAGCAGAAATAGGTGAGTTCTTCTATCGCTTAGACCGTCTCATCACCCTTCATCAGCGTAAGTATGACAAGACTGTAACTCTCAAGAAGGCGTTGCTCGAATCGATGTTCCCTGGACCCGGCGAGGACAGGCCTCGTGTCCGATTCGCCGGATTCACTGACGCTTGGGAACAGCGGAAGTTGGGTGATCTCGCTGAGATCGTTGGCGGAGGCACGCCGAGTACTCAAATCGCCGAGTATTGGGACGGAAATGTCGATTGGTATGCTCCCGCTGAAATCGGTGAACGGATCTACTTGACTTGCAGCCGGAAGAAAATCACTGAACTCGGGCTATCGGAAAGTTCAGCACGGATTCTTCCTTCTGGCTCCGTGTTATTCACGTCTCGCGCGGGTATCGGAAACACTGCGATTCTGGCGAAACCCGGCGCTACGAATCAGGGCTTCCAGTCCATCATCCCACGGCAGGGAGTCTTGGATAGTTACTTCATCTTCTCTCGTACACACGAGTTGAAGCGCTATGGGGAGAAATTCGGGGCAGGTTCAACATTCATCGAAATCACTGGCAGGCAGATGGAGCACATGCCCCTGGCGATGCCATCGTTTCGAGAGCAACTGCAGATCGGCGGGCTCTTCCGTGACATTGACCACCTCATCACCCTTCATCAGCGTGAGCCGTGTGGGTTGGTATCAGTGGGTATTAAATCAGTCCGGAGATCGAACGCATGACCAGGTCCACGTCCTGGTTCTCAAGTTCACGGATGATGTGCAAGTAGGTCTTCTGGGTAGTGGTCATGCTTGCGTGACCGAGGCGCCGGGCGACACTTGCCGTGGATACGCCAGCAAACAGGAGGAGGGATGCGTGCGTGTGCCGAAGCCCATGGATGGAGATCACCGGAACTCCCGCGCTGAGGCAGTGACGATGAAGCACGTCATTCACGGTGGAGTTGTAAACCGGGCCATCCACAAAGAGGGGTACGTCCAAAGGCGAGGATTTCACCAGTTCTGAGAACTGAATGACCGTTTGCCAATCGATCTGCAATTTGCGGTTGGATGACGTGTTCTTGGTAGGAAGGTATCCTCCGTCACCCTTGTAGTCCCATGTTTTGTTGATGGACAACGATTGGTGTGCAAAATCAAAGTCCCTGGGCGTGAGGCCGAGTGCTTCGGAGAACCTCATTCCCGTTTTTGCCACGAGCAGAAGGAACCAGTCCCAACTGATGAAGTCTTTCAGTTCAAGGTCCATGAGTAGGGAGTGCAGTTCAAACTGGTTCAGGTATTTCTGTTTCTTCACACGGGGAGTCTTCCCCTTCACGATGGCCTTTCGCGTGGGATCGCGATCCAGAAGTCCGTCATCAAGTGCGTCAAGGATGGCACCCTTGAGTTGATGGTGAAAGTCCATTGTTGTTTGCCGTTCGTGAACCTCAGCGTAATCATTAAGCAGTTGCTGATAATTCGTGCGAGTGAGCTCGCCAACACCGAGATGCGGTGCTAATTTGCACAGCCACATGTGCGTCATCGCATATTTCTGCATCGTGACATCTCGAATTGCGCCTTTCTTGTATACGTTGATCCATCGAGCGTAGTAGTCGCTGAACGGCTCATCTGCTGGTTCTCGGTTCTTCATTTTCATCTTCCTTGTTGTGAGTGGTAACTCCCAACACGGCTCACGCTGATGAAGGGTGATGAGGTGGTCAAGACGAGCAAAGATGGAGCCGATCTTCCGTTGCTCAACCAAGCCGGGCATGGCCAACTCAAATTCGCTGTACTCTTGTGCATTCACTCCAGGCTGCCCGGAACGCTGCGAGGAGACCGCAATGTAGTTGGCATACCGAGCCGTTAAAGTGTTCTGGAACACAAACTCGGAGTCATACTCTGGCTTGATTCTGGCTCGAATCAAGAACCCTGCAAAGTACACAAGACCGTCAGAGTCCTTGTAGCGATAGGTTTTCCCAACGCTCGCACCAGTACGGGCGAACAGTACGTCACCATTTTGGAGTCGATAGTTCGTAGCCTTTGACATGTCAACGTCCGGCGTGGTGAGGGCATCCACATTGAACTCGTGAGTCTGGTCATCGATGTCAGTAATGCGAAGATACTTATGCTCACCGTCGTACACCTTTGCTGCTGCGTTAAGCCCATACTCAAAAGACTCTGCTACTTCACCCAACTTCCGCTGTTCCCAAGCGTCAGTGAATCCCTTGAATCGAATTGCGGGAACCTGTGCTGCATCACGCATGAGAATCTCCCCGCAGGAGAGTTGCGAACTCGCCAAGGCCGAGCATGTCAAAGTCGCTTCCCGTGAGACCGTCTATGAGTGAAGCCAGAGTCTCTTGCGTTTCCACAATCTCGCCGGCAACATCAGCGTAGGTGCTGGCATACTTCGCGGCTAACGCCCGTACACTCACCACGAGTTCATTGATCACGGCATCAGGAACTTCTGCCAGAGCTTCTGTGAGCGGAGAGATCCATTTCTGCTCCAGTAGTACCGTGGCTTGCTCGTCAGACAACGATTCGATGGCGGCTTTCGTCAGGAGTTGCAGTTTCGCTTCCTCAGCTTTCACGGACTTCTTGAGAGCGCTTTCTTCCTTGATCAGGGCCTGGACCGCGTAGATCTTTGTCTCAAATGAACCCTGCTCGCAATCAAGGACGGCCTTCTTTGCCTGGGCAGGAGTGCCTAGTAAGGACTTGACTGCTTTGTCGACCGCTGCAGGAATAAATGCGTCCGAAGCGTCGTTGAGGAAATCTCCTTTCTTTTCTTCATCTGTGAACGAATCGAGGAGAGTCTCGTACTCTGCACTGATTTCTGCGAGGCGATCCTGGAGTTTGGTCACGGCGGTTGCTTCCTCTGCCAACAGCGTCTTCTGAACCAACTCGAACGGGATGATTCGCCCCACCCAGCCTTCTTGGACTTCCTGGTCCCTTCCGTTCTTCTTCTTTGTCACCATGTTGGGGTCCACAACCTTAGTGGCCGCAAACCCTTCGGTTTGAATAATCTCGCGGTCAATAGCAACCATTGACCATTCGTCGTAGAACTTCTGGTAGACGTTGTATTGGTCGATGAGGGGGAGTTTGGCCAGACGAGCAAATATCGCCTCGGCAATGGAGGATTCTTCGCGTGTGACGTTAATCCCTGTCCAATCGCCAAGTAACTCCGCGTTGAGCCATGACGGAACATCAGAGAGTGTTTGATTGTAAGTGTGGGTCCAGTCGGCTACGGCCTTGTGGGTGGTGATTGTCTTGTCAATATCCTCGTTTGCCAGTGTAAGATACGGGGTTCCACGTGACACGAATAATGACTCTTTAAGTCCGGGGAGCGCCTTCCAGTGCTCGTCAAATAGGGCTACCTCGGCCTCCGGAATGCCTCCAAACATGGACGCGTAGACATCCCACGTTTCTGGTGCATCTGACGAGTTCACATAGCGAGGAATGTTCAGGTTATATTCGTTGTCACGTATCTCCTTTTGAGGAACCACACGTGCCAACTTCTCGACGTCTGTGCGGTTCACCACGGTGTCAACAATGATCTTGATGTCACTAGCCTGGAGGACGTTGTTTTTCCCCTCCTTCTTGAATCTTTGGGAGGCATCAATGATGAGCACATCGTTGGTGGAGCGCGTCTTCTTCAGCACCATGATGATGGTAGGAATTCCTGTCCCAAAGAAAATGTTGGATGGCAGGCCAATGATGGCATCCACGTGGTTACGTTCAATGAGATTTTTGCGGATGGAGCCTTCTTCTCCTCCACGGAAGAGAACGCCGTGAGGAAGCACAATGGTCATGATGCCATCAGGTTTGAGATGGTAGAGATCATGGAGGAGGAAGGCGAAATCTGCCTTTGTTCTTGGAGCCATTCCGTATTCTGCGAACCGGGGGTCTGCCTCCTTGTGGGTAGGATCCCACGGCTGCGAATATGGCGGGTTTGATACCACGGCATCTACAAAGAGAGGATCATACGTTCCTACGGGATCACTCTCCTCGAAATACGGCCAGTCTTCCTCGAGGGTGTCACCGTTTCGGGTAGTAATGTTGTCCGGCAAAATACCTCGCATGACCAGGTTCATGCGGGTGAGGTTGTAGGTATTCTCCTTGAGTTCCTGGGCGTAATACTTGATGCTGTTCTCAGTGGGAATATGCTTAGCTACCGCCTTCCCAATATTGATGAGAAGTGAGCCTGAACCGCTCGTTGGATCGTAGATCTTGATCTCCCGGCGGTCCCTAACGTGGTGCGCCACAATCTCAGACATGAGGAGTGAAACCTCATGGGGAGTGTAGAACTCGCCAGCCTTTTTCCCGGCATTCGCCGCGAACATACCGATCAAGTACTCGTAGATGAAGCCGAGCACGTCATAGCCCTGCTTGCCATCCATAGGGATGTCCTTGATCAGATGGATGAGATCACTGATGGCACGGGTCTGGGTACCCGCACTGTCCCCCAACTTCGAGAGCCCCGTTTGCAGGGTATCGAGAATACGGTCAAAGACTTTTTTGTGGGTGGGGCTGATGAGCCTACTGAATGCTGACAGCGCGTCCCGAACATCGGAGACGTTGAAATCATTGCCCTTGTCAATCCAGGTGGAAAAGAGATTGTCATAGGAAATGAAGTACCCAATATTCTGTTGGATAGACTTGACTGAGGAAGCGTCTGACTCGGTGAGAATATCGGGGAGTTCTTCCAACTCCGCACCTTGACTGATGACCCAGCGAACTTCCGTTTCTGAGAGGTACTTGTAGAAGATGAATCCGAGAATGTAGTCCTTGTACTCATTGGCCTCAATCTTGGACCGCATCCGGTTGGCGGACTCCCAGATCTTCGCTGCGAGTTGTTGCTTGTTCATCCGTCTGTGGAACTCCTCTCGCCCCACCAGTATTGGAACCGGAGGCGTTTATCAGGTGCATTGGGCCAGACCAGCAGAGTATTCCCGAGGCGACCAGGGGAGCGGGAAGTCATGCCTGGGGGCATGAATACCCTTCTGCGATGGCGTTGCCGTGATGGCGGAGATCACATCGTGGCGTTGCCACGACGAACTGGTTCGCGTTCTCCCCGCAACCTCCACAAGAAACCACTAGGCTAGGGCGCATGCGTGCGGCGATGATATCCGTGCATACTAATCCCCTGGAGCAACCCGGAACGGGTGATGCCGGTGGGATGAATGTGTATGTGCGCGAACTCGCCACCGCGCTCACCCATGTGGGGTGGGAGGTGGACATCTACACTCGCACCACCAGTTCCGAGCAGCCCAGCGTCACTCAACCCGCACCCGGTGTCAAGGTCATTTCCGTGGAATCTGGCCCCTTTGAGGGCCTGCGGAAAGAGGAACTCCCCGGGCAGCTTTGCGGCTTCATTGCCGAGGTGCTCCGGCACGGCGCCGCGCTGCCACGCGGATATTATGACGTCCTCCACACCCACTACTGGCTCTCTGGTCAAGTGGGCTGGCTGGCCGCCGAACGCTGGGGCATTCCCCTCATTCACACCATGCACACCATGGCGCGCGTGAAGAACGCCTCCCTCGCGCCGGGTGATGCCCCCGAACCCTTGGGTCGCATCCTTGGCGAGGAGCAAGTGGTGGCCGAGGCCAACGCGCTCATCGCCTCCACGGGTGATGAGGCTCGTGCTCTGATCCGCGATTATCACGCCGATCCCGGGCGCATTCACACCATCCCGCCCGGAGTGGATTTGGACGTGTTCCGGCCTGGAGGTTCGGGGTTCATCTACCGCGACGATGGAGCGGCGGACGCTGACCCGTTCGCGGACGCCTTCCCCAGGGTGAGCGCGGCCAGTGACCCTTCCATGCACCTTGTAGTGTTTGCGGGGCGCGTCCAATTACTCAAAGGTCCTGACACGCTGATTCGCGCTCTTGCCCACCTTCCGTCGAACATTCACGTAGTGGTGCTGGGCGGCGCCTCCGGACGGCCCACGGCGGTGCGCGAGTTGCACGCGCTGGCCCACCTTCAGGGAGTGGCGGACCGGGTTCACATTCATCCACCCGTACCCGCGGCGCAGTTGGCAGCCTGGTTTAGGCGAGCGGACGTGGTGGCGGTGCCGAGCCACTCCGAGAGTTTTGGGTTGGTGGCTGCTGAGGCGCAAGCCTGTGGAACGCCGGTAGTGGCTACTGCCGTGGGAGGACTGGCCTCGATTGTGGTGGATGGCGTGACCGGCAGGCTCGTCGCAGGGCATGACGAAAATGCGTGGGCTGACGCGCTGAACAGCATCCTGAGTGACGCCACAACGCGCGAGCGGTATGCCCAGGGAGCCGCAGAAGCCAGGATGCGGTTTGGATGGGACGCCACGGCTGCCGCCACGGCGGAGGTATACCGGGAGTTGCTCGCGGCTGGGGCTGCGTGACGGATCTCCTGTGATATATCTTTCACCGTGACCGTTCCGTGACCAAATCCCAGCGAATATCACCCCGCCGCGTTACCCTTGGTGGCATGACCTACACATTGGTACTGCTCCGCCACGGCGAGAGCGATTGGAATGCAAAGAACCTGTTCACTGGATGGGTTGATGTCCCTCTATCGGACAAGGGTATGGCCGAAGCCAAGCGCGGCGGCGAACTCCTCAAGGAAAAGGGCGTCACGCCTGATGTTGTCCACACCTCGCTTCTGCGCCGAGCCATGAACACCGCGAACCTCGCGCTGGACGCCGCTGACCTGCTGTGGATTCCCGTGAAGCGCTCCTGGCGCCTCAACGAGCGCCACTACGGCGCCCTGCAAGGCATGGACAAGAAGAAGGCCCGCGAAGAGTTTGGTGACGTGAAGTTTGCCGAATATCGCCGTTCGTATGACGTGCCGCCGCCGGAAATCGAGCTCGGCTCCGAATGGTCTCAAGATGCAGACCCGCGTTACGCAGGCGAGCCCATCCCGCGCGCCGAGGCTCTGGCCCAGGTGCTGGACCGCGCCCTTCCCTACTTCCAGGACGCCATCCTTGCTGACCTGAAAGACGGCAAGACGGTCATGGTGGCCGCCCACGGTAACTCCCTGCGCGCCATCGTCAAGTACCTGGATGACCTCACCCCCGAGGAAATCGCCGAGATCAACCTCCCCACCGGTATTCCGTTGGTCTACGAGCTCGACGAAGAAACCCTCAAGCCCCTCGTCAAGGGCGGCGAGTACCTCGATCCTGAGGCGGCGGCGGCTGGCGCAGCCGCAGTAGCCAACCAGGGCAAATAGCATTGTGGTAACGCCTCTTGCGGCGTTATCAGTAGGCTTGCCTACCTTCGTAGGCGGCGCCTCCTTCTGCCTTGCAATAGGCATCACCACAACGCTATTGCATAGTACGTAGGCGGCGCCTCCCTCCGCCTTGCGCTTTACGCGCTCTGCGCACTATTGCATAGCGGGTTGGTCGCGCCTCCAGCGGCGCCTCCACCTCCGGGTGGTTGAGCCAGCACTCTGGGGTGCGACGGTCGAAACCCCCGGCGGGTTCGTCGGTTCCACCCCACAAAGTTTCCTCGCTTTGCTCGGAATACTTTGCGGGGACCCCGGAAATGAGGAGCCCGGAGGGCGTCTCGAAACCACGAACCGTACCTACACACCACGGAAGGCCCTGCGCGCGAGCGCGGGGCCTTCGTCGTGTCTAGGGTGGAAGCATGACCAGCAGCGAAGTTTCCGTGACCACGGAAACAGCGCGTCGCCTTCTTGTTGAACAAGCCCCTGACTTTGCCGGTCTGCCACTCGTCCAGGTGGCCCGGGGCTGGGACAACGTGATGTTCCGCCTCGGCGATGACCTGGCTGTTCGCCTTCCACACCGTGCTTCCGCCGCCCACCTGGTGGAGTCCGAAACCGTGGCTCTCCGAATTCTCGCGCCACGCATTCTCGCGCCACGCGTCCAGGCCACCCAAGCCCATTCCCCCAGCGTCCTCACGTCCCCCGTATTGGCTTCCCACCTTCCCACCGATAGCGAGGCCATCGCCTCACCCAGCGTCCTCCTCCCAGAAACAGTATTTCTCGGCTCGCCGAGTACCAGTGCGAGATACCCATTTTCCTGGAGCGTGGTCAAATGGGTGCCCGGACGCAGTGCCGTCACCCAATCCGCTGCGGAGCGACGCCCGTGGGCCAGCACGCTCGGGCGCATCCTGGCAGCCATCCACACCCCGGATGATGCCGCATTGGCCCACCGCAACCCGTATCGAGGAACCGCGCTGACGTCCCGCCGTGAAGCCCAGGACCCCGCAGTCCTGAACAAACGGCTCCACGTGGCGCCCGAGTCAGATCGCCCCGCACTCCATCACGCCTGGTCCAGCGCGCTGGCCGCCCCGCCGCACACCGAGCCCCCGGTGTGGCTTCACGGAGATCCTCATCCCGGCAACCTGGTGGTCGGCGCTGAGTCAACCCTGGCCGGAGTGATTGATTGGGGAGATGCCACCTCGGGGGATCCCGCCAGCGACCTCGGCGCCCTGTGGCTCACCTTTGATGCCGAAGGGCGGCAGGCGGTGCGTGACGTTCTCAATCCAGTGGTTGACACCGCCGCCACCTGGCAACGCGCGGCGGGATGGGCGTTCCTCTATTCCACGTCCATTGCGGGCCACCCGGACCGGGACCCCAGCCTGGTGGCCGATGCCCGCAGGGCTTTGGCTGAACTTGCCACCGCCTGACCGCGAGTTGCGGCGCGGTAACCGTGTGCGCCACCTTCAGCGCGGCATGATGGAACCATGTCTGCGCGGCGCCCTCCCTCACCGTCCTCGCGCAGGCCTGCCTCCCGCAGTTCTGGCTCGCGATCCCCCTCCTCTCGGCCCGCAGGATCGAGCGCATCCCGCTCGTCCTCGCGGTCCTCACCGTCACGCTCAGCGTCCTCACGCTCCACCACCTCGAGATCCAGTACCCCAGCTCGGTCCGGGCCCACAACTCAAGCACCCACCTCCTTGCCTGCGCAGAAGAAGACGAGTGCTTCGTCGTCAAAGAAAAAAACTGCATCAGCATTGCCCGCAACTCCGCAGACCAATCAGCGCAAGAACACCCAGCGCACCACCACCCCGTCCAAAGCGTCCCAGCGCGCCGCCGCCACCACCCGCGCGGCGGTGAGCAAGGGCATGGCGCCCGTGAAGAGGCACACTGCGGCCGCCCGCGCCTCCCTGGCAGCAAAGCCGGAAGTGTTCACCATGCGGCTCCTGGTACTGGCGCTGATTGGGCTGATTGCGCTGGTGTTGGTGGTGCCCACGGTGCGCGGCAGGATTGAACAAGCAGTAGAAATTCATGAACTTCGCAGCGATGTCAAAGCGCAGCAAGCGTATGTGTCCGAGTTGCAATCCGAGTTGGAGCGTTGGGATGATCCCGCCTTTGTGGAGGGGCAGGCGCGCGAGCGTCTCGGCTTCAAACGCCCTGGTGACACGGCGTGGCGGCTGGTGGGCGGCGAGGCACTTCTTGATGATGTGGACCCGGAAACGGGCCTTCCCGTGGAGCCCGGAATTGTGGGCGTGGATGACGGCGAGGACCGGACGTGGTTTGAGTTGCTCTGGGAGTCCGTGCGCGTAGCCGATGGTCCGCCTGCGGGTGAGGAACAGGACGATCATCAGGACATTAGCGGCCTTGACGATTCGATTCAGTGACGAATCACGCCCTCATATCACACCCCAGTGCCACAATGATCCCATGAGTTACCGCATCCCTGATGACCCGCTCGAAGCCTCGGCGGAGGACCTTGCCGTGATGGCAGAACAGTTGGGCCGCCCCATGCGCGGCGTGGTAGGCGTTGCCGCTCGCTGCGTGTGCGGCCGCCCCGTGGTGGTCCGCACCGCTCCGCGCCTCCCGTCCGGCGAGCCATTCCCCACCACGTACTACCTCACCCACCCGCGCGCGTGTTACGCGGCCTCGGCATTGGAGCAGGAGCACGTCATGAAGGAGATGCAGGAGCGTCTTTCATCCGACGACGAACTAGCGGCAGCCTACAAGGCCGCGCACGAGTCCTACTTGGCGGACCGTGAAGAACTCGGCGTGGTGCCGGAGATTGCCGGAATATCAGCCGGCGGAATGCCCACGCGGGTCAAGTGTTTGCACGCGCTCATGGGTCACGCGCTCGCCCGGCCCGGCGTCAATCCCATCGGCGAGGAAGCACTGGTCCTCGCTGGGCCCCTGTGGAGTAGAGAGAGGTGTTCCTGTTGAGTTCTACGCGAGTAGCCGTGGTGGATTGCGGCACCAACACCATCCGATTGCTGGTGGCGGACGTGACGGCGGAGGGCGTGGTCACGGATGTGATCCCACGCCGCGCCACGATTGTCCGGCTCGGACAGGGGATCGACGAGACCGGAGAGTTTGCTCCCGAGGCCCTGGAGAGAACCTTTGCCGCCACACGAGAATACGCCGCCACCATTGCCGAGGTGGGCGGGGTGGAGCGGGTCCGCTTCATTGCCACGTCCGCCTCCCGCGATGCCGGGAATCGTGACGAGTTCTTTTCCGGGATCGCCTCCATTCTGGGGGTGGTTCCGGAGGTCATATCCGGCACGCGCGAGGCCGCTCTGGCCTTCCGCGGCGCCGTGAGCGAGGTGCGTTCTGCCTGGCCCGGCCCGTATTGCGTGGTGGATTTGGGAGGCGGGTCCACAGAACTGGTGGTGGGCACGGACACCCCCGTGGCCTCGTTCTCCATGAACGTGGGATCGGTGCGGCTGACGGAACGGTGCATCACGGGAGATCCGCCATCCGAGGAGGAAAGACGCGCTGTAGAGGACGCGGTGCGTACTGCGCTCGACGAAGCAGCGGCCACAGTTCCCCTGGGAACGGTGAAGACCATTGTGGGGCTGGCCGGAACCATCACCACCCTCACCGGGTACTCCCTGGGATTGCACACCTATGACCGGGAAAAGGTGAACGGCGCGTCCTTTGACGTGGAGCAGGTGGAAGCCGACGCCTTGGCCATGTTCTCCATGTCACGCCAGGAACGCCTGGATCTGGGGTTCATGCAGCCGGGGCGGGCGGACGTGATTGGTGCCGGAGCGATTGTGTGGCGTGAGGTGGTGGCGCGCGTGGCCTCCGAGGTGACTCGTGCCGGTGGTGGTGCGCCTGTGGTGGTGACCTCCGAACATGACATCCTTGACGGGTTGGCGGCTGCGCTGGGAGAAGTGGGGCGGTTGTGAGGGAGCGACGGGTTTCCCGCGGAGGGCCAATGAGCAGCGGTGAGGGAGTAACGGCGCGGTTGTGAGCAATACCCCAGGGAAACACGGGGCGGTTGTGACGCCCGGCGTGTCCCATCCCTGCAGGTCACCTAGGTTGCCGTTAGGGTGAAACCATGGCACATACTCCTGCACGCATTGTTGTTCTTGGTGGCGGATCGATTGGTCTGACGGCAGCACGCCGCCTGCGGAAGAAGTTGAGCAAAACGGACGCCACCATCACCGTGATTGACGCGCGCCCGTACATGCAATATGCCCCGTTCCTGCCTGAAACTGCGGCGGGCAATATTGATGCCCGGGACGTGGTGGCACCCCTGCGCAAGGCACTCAAGAAGTTTGACGTGCTGCAAGGGACCGTGGAGAAAATCGATCACGCTAACAAAACGGTGACGGTCATGCCTGAGGACAACAAGCCTTATGACGTGCAGTATGACCACGTGATCAACGGCCTGGGTTCGGTATCCCGGTTGCTCCCCATTCCTGGCCTTGCCGATGAGGGCATTGGCCTGAAAAACGTTGAGGAAGCCATTGCCATCCGCAACAGGATTCTGAACCGCATGGACGTGGCTGCGTCAGTCTTTGACGCTCAGGAACGGCGCCGCATGCTGACCTTCTGTTTCATTGGTGGCGGGTTTGCCGGGATTGAGGCCGTAGCCGAGATTGAGGACATGGCACGGTATGCCTGCCGCGCCTACTCCACCATTGATCCAGCGGATCTCAACTTTGTGGTGATAGAGGGCGCCGGGCGCATCCTGCCCGAGGTCAGCGAACCCATGGGGGAGTGGGCTCTGAAAACGCTCGAGAAGCGTGGGATCACCTTCCACCTGAACACGTTCTTGAGTTCCTGCGTGGATGGTCACATTGTGACGTCCACAGGGATCGAGTTTGAGACGGACACCTTAGTGTGGTGCGCTGGCGTTAAGGCCAACCCCGTTCTTGCCGACGCCTCGGATTTGCCTCTTGACCGGATGAAGCGCGTGACGGCGCTGCCCACACTTCAAGTGGCTGAGGAAGATGGCACCGTAGTTCAGGGTGCATGGTCCGGTGGTGACTCCACCGCCGTGCCGGACGTGATCCAGGAAGGCAAGTTCTGTCCGCCGAACGCTCAGTATGCAGTACGCCAAGCCAAGGTGCTGGCGGACAACGTGGCGTCCGAGGTCAAGGGCGGGTTGAATCCCGTGCAGGAGTTCAGCCACAAGAACATCGGCGTGGTGTGCTCACTGGGTCTGCGCAAGGGCGTGGCCGAGTTCCTTGGCGGAAAGATCAAACTCAAGGGTTGGCTGGCATGGATGGCACACCGGTGCTACCACCTGTACGCCATGCCCACGGGGAACCGCAAGGCTCGCATCCTCATCGGCTGGGTGGGGCAAGCGCTCCTGGGACGCGAGATTGTTTCGCTGGGTTCCATTGAGGACCCACGCAAGGAGTTCCTCAAGTCAGCCACTCCGGTGCCCAGCGATGGCAAGCCGGTGGAGCAAAAGGCCGTGGCATCGGCGTCCGAGGCATCTGCTCCCAAGTAGCAGGACGGCACTGAAACGGAATGCGTTGAGATAGAACGCCTTGACGCAGGGTTCCCTGGAACATGTGGCCCTTGAATGCAGATCCCTTGGGCATTGTTTCTTCGGATATGTGACTTTCGAACGCGCCTTTAGGCTGCCCGTCATTCTGCGGCGGGCGCAAAGCGCGCGAGCGCAGAATCTCATTCCCCTGAGCACACGTCCGCTACGCTGTGCTCACACGGCCCCATGGCGGAATTGGCAGACGCAGCTGACTTAAAATCAGCCGCCTTCGGGTGTGTGGGTTCGAGTCCCACTGGGGCCACGTGTGCACAACGTTCAGATTGGGATACGTGCCCGGTGTTTCGCCGGGTAAGTGGGCGTCGATCTGGAAGTCTCGCATGGATACACCGTTGGAACTCATCCAGGTGCCAGCAGCGGACGCAACCCAACTACTCACCAACGGGGCGCTGGACGCCGCGCTCCTCCGGCTTCCCGTAGACACCGCCACGTTCTCCGCCATCCCGTTGTATACCGAGGACACCGTGGTAGTGGTCCACCGTGACCACATTGTTGCCGCCTTGGAGGACTCCGAGGAAGCCAGCACTGACGATGTTGCCGAGGAAACCCTCTGGATTCCGCTCGACGATGTTCTATGGTCAGGGGCACCGGAAAGCCGCCGTCCAGGCCGCACACCCGTGGGATACCGAGATGACGGAACGGCGGATCCCTCCATCACGCCCACCCCGCCAACGTCAACCGAGGAAGCCATCGCCTGGGTAGGGAATGGTGCGGGAATCACGGTGGTTCCCATGTCCCTGGCTCGCCTGCATCGCAGAAAAGATGTGACGTATCGTCGTCTGACTGATGTTCCCACGTCACGAGTGGCCCTCGCCTGGGTCACGGACACCCACACCGATCTCACCGAAGAGATGATTGGGATTGTCCGTGGCCGCACCGCACATTCGTCGCGCGGCGCCGCTACTTCCTCACCTCAAGCCGAAGATCGGAAACAGGCTACAAAGAAGACAACCTCGGCAGAACGTAAGGCAAAACAAGGGGATAAGCGAAGCGGGTCAGCACGCGCTCCCGGATCACGCGGCACCCAGCAGTCCCGCAGCACCAAACAGGCTCACGGCACTAAACTGCCTCGCGGCACCAAGCCGTCACGCGGTAGCAAGCAACCTCGGAGAACCAAGCGCACGTAGTGACGTCACGCCCGCAGAAGTTACCTCAGACGTTACTTCACACCCACAATGTCCACCACAAACACCAGGGTGTCGGTTCCCTTGATGCCTGCGGCCGGCATACCGCGCAGGCCGTAGCCGTGCTCTGGCGGGATGGAGAGCAGAACGCGGTCACCCACGTTGCGGCCTACCAGTCCCTTGTCCCAGCCTCCAATGACCATGCCGATGCCGATGGGGAACCGTGTGGTGTCCCCGCGGTCATAGGAGTTATCAAAGATGGCTCCCTTCCAGGTTTGGCCCAGGTAGTTCACCTCGATCTCGCGGGCGGCCTCAACCACAGGCCCGGTCCCTTCTTCAAGAATCTCTACCACCAAACCGGTGGGTGCGTCACCTTCGGGGAAGGTGAGAACGGGCTTGTCGCCAAAGGTGCCACTGGCAGTGGGAAGTACGTTGGTCATGCAGGCAGCGTACTAGCGGCGGCCAGCAATAATCGCGAACAGGCGCAAGAACTCCAGGTAGAGCCACACCAGAGTGACCATGAGGCCAAAGGCCGCAGCCCACGCGAATCGTTGCGGCGCGCCTCGCTGTACGCCCTGCTTGATGGACTCAAAGTCCACCAGCAAGGACGCGGTGGCTAGGCCAATGGCAATGACGGACACCACCAGGCCAATCGTTCCACCTCGAGCGCCCCAGCCACCCACAACGCCGGTCCACACCAGCACAAGGTTCACCAGTTGGAACACTAGGAATGAGCCCAGACCAATCAGAACTGCCCGCTGGAACTTGGGCGTCACCCTGATCTTGCCGGATTTGTACACCGCCAGGGCCACGCCAAAGGTCACAAAGGTGGCAAGGATCGCCTGGAACACCAAGGCGGTGGCCGGTGCGCCTTCCACGGTGAGGCCAGCAAAGGCGAGCGAGATCCCGCCCAGGAAAACGCCCTGTGCCACGGTGTAGAGCATGATCAGTGCGGGAGATGGGTTGCGCTTGAAGGAGTTCACCAATCCAAGCACCAGGCCCACCACCATGCCCGCAGGCCAGATCCCCGGCGCAAGGTGCCAGGTTGCTGCGGCCACCACAAAGAGCAACGCCAGCAAACCACCGGTGCGCACAATGACATCGTCGTACGTCATGCGCTTCATGGCCGCTGCCGTAGCGGCTGGCGCAGCATACATATTCTCCAGAGCGGCAGTTTCCACTGCCGCAGGAGACATAGTAGGAGCAGCGGTGTTACCCGCCGCACGTTGCGTGCCGATGCCGTCACGGCGAGGTTCGCCAAACACGTCCGACCGGTTGAAATATGGGTTGCTCATGGCCCACGTCCCCTTTCACATTGCGTGATGACATCGTGCCAGAGGGGTGGGATATGAAACCACTCAACGGCATCGTCGGACCCCCTGGCGAGTCGCACAATGCCCGTTTTGCGTCAAAGGGCCATGCTATTTTCTCCCCCCTGGGGGGGGATATGCGTGCGCGCCCCCTCATCCGTGTCACCCCCCTGTAGTAGCCTCGCAGGCATGATCGAGGTAACCGGCTTAGTCAAGCGATACGGCGAGAAAACCGCTGTTGATGGCATCACATTCACTGTGGAACCTGGCGTGGTGACAGGCTTCCTAGGCCCTAACGGCGCAGGCAAGTCCACCACCATGCGCATGATCATGGGCTTGGACAAGCCGAACGCCGGAAGCGTGCTGGTCAACGGTCAGCGATACGCCACCCTGAAGTCCCCTCTCAGCGAGGTAGGCGCCCTCCTTGAGGCGCGGGCCGTCCACCCCGGGCGCTCCGCCCGGCAGCATTTGCGGGTCCTGGCAGCCACCCACTCCATCCCCAACTCGCGGGTAGATGAAGTGATTGAGTTGACGGGTTTGGAGGGCGTGGCCAACAAGCGTGTGGGCGGATTCTCCCTCGGGATGGGTCAACGTTTGGGAATCGCGTCGGCATTACTCGGGGACCCCCACACCCTCATTCTTGACGAACCCGTCAACGGCCTTGATCCTGAAGGCGTCCTGTGGGTTCGTAACCTGGTCCGCTACCTCGCCGCACAGGGACGCACCGTATTCCTGTCCTCGCACCTGATGTCTGAGATGGCCATCACGGCGGACAAACTCATCATCATTGGCCGCGGCAAGATTCTTGCAGACACCACGGTGGCTGATTTTGTCAGGGGCGCCTCCAAGCATTATGTGAGGGTGTCCGTACCCGACGATGCCGTGGCACGGTTCCGTTTTGCCCTCGAGTCTGCTGGGGGCATCATCACGGACGACGAATCTGCCTCCCCAACGCAAGTCAACGCAGCGATGGACGTGAGCGGACTGGACGCTGCCGCAGTGGGCGAACTGGCCTTGGTCAATGGTGTTGCTCTGCGGGAGTTGACGCCCGTGTCTTCCACCTTGGAAGAGGCCTACATGGAATTGACGGCGGATTCTGTGGAGTACCACACGGTGGATATGAGCACGGGAGAACACACTGCTCCTGCCACCGGCGCTATCCCGGTAGCAACCGGGGCTAACTCTGCTGTCCCGGATGGCTCCGCTGTCTCGGATTCACCGGGCATGCCAGTTCCTCCTCGCAACTCCATACTCGGCGACGGTTCAGCGGAAGGCGGGCCGTCCGGTGGGAACGCTCCTGACGCGTCCAAACCTCCGGGAGTGCCACCAGGAGTCACGCTAGATACCGCCGGAATGCCGCTGCCCACGCGAAGGCAGTTGCGCGAAGCGGAGAGAGCCGCCACGGGGACTATCCCCACCCTGACCGATGAAGGAGGCCAGCAATGAGCACCACCAACCTTGCACCTGACATCAAGGAACCTGAAGTACAGGGCGCCACCAGTCCAACATCGGATTCACTGGCTTCCACAGTGGACGGCCCCTCGGTGTTCGGTTCCTCCTTTGACCACCACGTAGTGAACTTCCCTCGTATGCTGCGCTCGGAGTGGCTCAAGTTGTGGTCCCTGCGCTCCACCTGGTGGGTGTCCGGGATGACCATTGTCCTGATGGCCGGACTGGCTCTCCTCTTCGCCGCAATCATGAACACCATGATCAACGATCCCGAGGTCATGGCAGGAGCAAACGGCGCCGCCGCTGATCCCAGCGCCGCCAACGGTGGCATGGGGAATATTGACATGGCTGCCATTGCCGTGTTGATCATCGTGATCGGATATCAGTTTGCCCAGTTGACCGTGGCCGTATTCGGCGTGCTGGCTATCTCCAACGAATACACCTCCGGGATGATCCGAGCCACATTCTCGGCCGCTCCACGAAGGCTGCGAACCCTCTGGGCCAAACTCATTGTGGTGACCGTGACAACCGTCGCCATTGCCGTGGTGGGACTCGCGTTATCCTGGCTGGTTTCACATCCGCTGCTGAGCCGTAATGACATGGCGGTGGACTTCGGGAATGCCACCCACGTGCGGGCCATCGTTGGCACCATCTTGTACCTGGTGGCCATCGCGTGGCTGTCCCTGGGCGTGGGAACCATCCTGCGGCACACCGCAGCAGGGATTTCCACCGTGATGGCCTTGATCATGGTCCTGCCCATGATTCTCAGCATCATTGTTGCTACAGCACCCACCGTGCAATGGGTGTCAGACATCAACAAGTTCCTGCCCTCCGTTGCGGGGGAGCGCATCATTATGGGCGGCATTGCCGATACGGTGATGATGGGTCCAGGAATGGAAAGCTCCGCCAACATGCTTGGCCCGTGGCCCGGATTCCTGGTGCTTCTGGGGTACGCGGTCCTTGCACTCGTCATCGCGGCCGTACGCATCAAGAAGACCGACGCCTAGGCCAAGACTCGGCACTAGGACCACTTTCGGTTCAGACAGCCCGGACCACTCGCGGTTCAGGCCGGCGGTACCAACTCAGGTTCGGGCCACCAGGACCACTTCCTGGTCAGGTTACTTCACTACACACCCCGTAACACCACTCATACATCACGTAATCCCACCCTCGTTTCCCAAGGATGTCCCCATGCCCACACCTTTCTCCCAGCAAATCTTGAAGCCGTCCAACGCCGCAAAGCGGCTAGGGGTCTACCTTCCTGCCACCCCGCAGGATTTCCAGGACAACGGCATCACACGCGCCGAACTGGAGGAGATGGAAAAGAACCCACCCGAGTGGCTCGACGCTCTGCGTCGCAACGGCCCTCACCCTAGGCCCGTTGTTGCGGGGCGGTTGGGGATCTCCATTGGCGGCCTTGCCCGAGGGGGGATCACCGATCCGCTGACTACCGATGAGATCAATGACCTCCGGGATGACCCTCCGGCATGGCTCCTTCGTGAACGCGAGGTGGCAGCCGAGGTGCGCGCCATCGATGACAAGAAGAGCGATCCCAAGAAAGCGGTGAAATGACGAACGTCCAGGCCGAGGTCACCTCCGAGACCCCCCAATTCGACGCAGCAGCGTCAATCCCGCCCACCATGCGGCGTGCTGCCGCGTGGGCTTGGAGGCTTCTTCTCGTTGGCCTGCTCGTCGCAGCGATCCTGTGGCTGATCTCGCACCTTACGGATGTCCTCGTTCCCCTGGCCGTGGCGCTTCTCGCCGCAACGTTGCTCAGTCCCGTGCTCAACGTTCTGGTGACCAAGTTGCATTTCCCCCGAGGAATCGCGGTAGCCACGTGCATTGTGGGGTTGATAGCCCTCGTGGCGGCCTTGCTGATTTTGGCAGGACGGCAGATGTACATGGGGTTCCAGGATCTTGCCGATCAGGCCGTTGCTGGGATCAACCAAGTGCGGGATTGGCTCGCCAATGGGCCCCTGCGCATTCAGGACCAGCAGTTCAACGAGTACTGGAACCAAATCCAAAACTACTTCACCACTGGGGATTCCATCACCTCTCTGCTGTCCGGGGCCATGGGGGCCGCTGCCAGCGTGGGTTCCGGGATGATGAGCGGTCTGATCGCTCTCTTCTGCACCATCTTCTTCCTGTATGACGGCCACGCCATCTGGACCTGGCTGTGCAACCTTTTCCCCCGCTCATCACGGGAAAACGTGTACCAAGCCGGGCGTCGCGGCATCGCCACACTTTCCGCCTACGTGAGAACACAGATTCTGGTAGCCGGGATCGATTCCATCGGTATCGGTGTTGGAGCGGCATTCTTTGTCCCCACCCTCGCGTTGCCGATTGGCGTGCTGGTGTTCCTCGGCTCCTTCATCCCAGTGGTGGGGGCCGTGGTGACGGGTGCCATTGCGTGCGTGGTGGTGCTGGTGTCACACGGTTGGGTATCGGCACTCATCATGTTGGGCATAGTGCTTCTTGTCCAGCAAATCGAGAGTCACGTGCTGCAACCCTTCCTCATGGGCCATGCCGTGAGTCTGCATCCCATTGCGGTGCTGTTGTCCGTGAGCATTGGATCCATGGCCGCTGGAATTGTGGGCGCCCTGTTTGCCGTGCCAGTTCTTGCCATGCTGAACACCATGGTCCAGTACTTCTTTGGGCATGACAAGTTCCCTGAGTTGGGTACGGAAGATCACATCTCCCTCATTCGTAGCCCCAACGAGGCGGCCGAGATCTCACCCACCATTGCCATGGTGACCGATTCCCTGCGCCGCGTGCGAGAGGGCATCAGCGGAGATCACCACTCCTCGGCGGATAATTCCTCGGACAGCACCGTGGACGCCACCACAGAGATCACCTCTGACGCCTCTGCAGGCGCCGCCTCGGACCTTGCACCGGACCTTCCACCGGACAAGGATTCCTCCCCTGACAACCGGTAATCAGGCAATAACGGGCATAGTCAATTACTGGTTGGCAGGCAACAACGGGCATAGTCAATTACTAGTTGGCCGGCAACAATGGGTTACCTGCCAACTCCCGGTCATCAGCCAACAAACGGCTTGGCGTCCTTGATCACAACGCTGAATGACTTGCCGTTCGGGGCGGTGTAGGTCACCGTCTCACCCACGGAATGCTGGTAGAGAGCGGCGCCCAGAGGAGTGGCGGGGGAGATGACCATGAGGTCCGTGTCTCCCAGAACGTCCATCATTTCGCGGGATGCCACCAGGATTTCATTGGGTAATCCGGGGCAGGAAATGGTGACAACCATGCCGGCTTCCACCACACCATCGTCTTTCGGCGTTCCCACCTGGGCGTTGCGCAACTTTGTTTGCAACTCGGCAATTCGTCCTTCGTTCTTGGCCTGCTCCTCGCGGGCAGCGTGGTAGCCACCGTTCTCCTTGAGGTCTCCTTCATCTCGCGCAGCAGCAATTCGAGCAACAATGGCCTCACGAACAGGACCTTGGAGTTCCGCAACTTCCTCCTGCAGACGATCGTAAGCCTCTTGTGTCAGCCACACCACGTTGTCACTCATGACGGATTCCCTTCGCATGCGGCCCAGCCATTCCGAGGCCAGGCGAAAAAACAACCGGCCCGCAGAGCAATGCTTGCGTTCCGGATTCTAGATATCCATCCCAGTGTAACCCACCTGGGCAGATTCCCGTATTCGCGTCTGGGTGTCTCTGACGCAGCCACCTGATACCCATTTCCACAAGGTTCCCGCCGAGGCCACCGATCACAGGTAAGGTGCAGGTCATGACTGACGCACCACTGGGTACACCCGGACGTCTGAGGTTGATGGCCATCCACGCCCACCCTGATGACGAAGCCTCTAAAGGCGCTGCCACCACGGCGCGATACGCTGCTGAAGGTGCCGAGGTTCTCATTGTGACCTGCACGGGCGGCGAGCGAGGTGACGTCCTCAATCCGTCATTCATTCCACCTGCTGGCCTCACGTTCAACACGCTGAAGGAACGCCAAGCCATTCGTCGAATGGAAATGGCCAACTCCGCCAAGGCCCTCGGCGTCCAGCAGATGTGGTTGGGTTTCCCGGATTCCGGACTACCGGAGCAGTTTGAGGCCCGGTATCGCAACCAGGTCCAAACCCCGCACACCCCCTTGGCCGATTCACCTTCAACGGCCAAGGACTCGGCAACGACATCCACATCGCAGGCAAGCCCGGCCACCAACCCGGGACCAATGAACGCCGTCCGTGATGGCCGCGAGGTCATGGGTAATGCCGTGGATCTCCTCCCGGACGGCTGCTTTGTCCTCACGCCGATTGAGAGTGCCGCAGCTCCGCTCGTCGAAGCGATCAGGAGATTCCGCCCCCACGTCATCACCACGTATGACCCCACGGGAGGGTATCCACACCCGGACCACATCTACACGCACACAGTGAGCGCCGAAGCGTGGAATGCCGCGCATGATCCCACACAATACGTCATTGACGGCGGCGCCCCCGCGTGGCGACCACTGAAGTTGTATTACAACCACGGTTTCTCCATGGACCGCCTCCGCGCAGTCAACGATGCGATTCTAGAATCCGGCCTGGAAAGCCCCTACGGAGACTGGATTTCCTCCCGCGGCGCCCGCGAGATTCCCCAACGCACGGTGGATTGCCGCGTTGACGTGGCGGACTATTTTGCCCAGCGGGACGAAGCGCTGCGCGCACACGCCTCGCAGATTGATCCCACCGGGTTCTTCTTTGCCGCTCCGCGCGATATTGAAGCGAAGGTGTGGCCGTGGGACGAATACGAGTTGGCCAACGCGCGCATTCCGGTGAGCCTTCCCGAGAATGACCTGTTTGCCGGGATTCGCGGGACGGCTGCGGTGGACCAGTAACGGCCCACTCTCTTCCTGTTTGAGTCTAGGCGGCGTCATCGCGGCGTCATCGTCGTCGATTCACCACAAGTCAGCCGCTGCCCTAACCAGCGCGCCTGCGGGGTGGCGCCTTGATTGTGCCCTAACGTCGCTGTATGGGCTATTCGACCGCTGGCATCGCAGCATTGGCGCTGCTGATTCTGGTGCTCGGATACTGGGTGCCGCATCAGGCACGGACCAAGCAACAGATGCTTGAATCCAACGTCCATGATCGGTTCAGTAGCACCCTCCGCGTGCTCGCCGGTGCCGAGGAGGAAGCCGACACGCGCGGTTCGCGCCGCCGCAGTGTTCAGAGTTCTGGAAGGGAGGCGTCCATGCGTGACCTCACACCAACCACCGCCGCCACATCCCCGCAAGCGGACATCTACGCCTTGCGAGCAAAGCGTGCGCGCAAGCGCCTTTGCCTCGTGGCAGGTCTGTTCGCAGCCACAGTGGGATGTGTTGTTGGAGCGTTATTGACAACGATGTATCTGTGGGTAGCAGCGATTCCCGCAGCGCTGATGGTGCTCGTCCTGGTCATGGGCAGAATCACCGTGACCAAGCAGCGCGCGATGGATGCCGCGCGCGCCGAACGCGAGACAACGCAGGGACCTCGGGTGTTGAATACCCGAGCATCGGCTTCTCCGTCTGTGCATCACCGCGCCGGGACTCCCAGCAATGAGGGCAGGCTTCCCGTGACTCATGTTGGCGGGTCCGAATCTCGCTCCCGGGGCGCGAATGTGAATTCGGTTCCCACGGAGTTGATATCTCAACGCGAGTTGGCCAGGGCAGTCAACGCGGAGTTCGGGGGAATGGGGCTCCCACCATCGGGTAGACCCGCGCCGGAGAGCCGACCGCGCCGCGCAGTCCGCCCTTCCGGCCGTCCCGCCAACCCGCGTGGAGTTCTCTTCGATCAGTCATCATTCGACGACGAACCTGCAGCCAAGCGGACGCCCCAGGAAACCCCGGTCCTTGCCGCACCCGCAGCACCGATTCACGTTGCTGCACCCGTTCTGACTGCCGCACCCGTGAGGGCTGCCGCGCCACGTGCGCCGGTCGCACCACACGCGCAGGATGTTACGCCCGCGTTGCCAACGCCTCCCGCGCAAGTTGCGGTACCAGCGCCGCCTTCTCAGGTTTCAGCACCGGCCCAGACTGCTGCCTCTGCGCCCGCACCTGCGCCGCCCACCCAGACGGTTGCCCCGGCACCTGCGTATGTGGCGCCCGCGCCCGCGGTGCCGTCACCAACCCAGCGAGTGATTCCCACTAAAGCCCCGGATACCGCGTGGGATTTACGTGTCATGGCTGCGGCCGCACTCGGTGAATCAGACGCCCCGGCAGCGCCTGTCACGCCTCCGGCGTGGGAGCAGTATGTGGACACCCTGATCCCTGCCGATGCTCAACCCGCGACAGACACCCTGGGTGTTCCGCTCGCAACGATCATCGCACGGCGCCACGCGTGCTAACCTTGTCCAGCACTTGGGGCTATGGCGCAGTTGGTAGCGCGCTTCGTTCGCAATGAAGAGGTCAGGGGTTCGAATCCCCTTAGCTCCACCAATGTGAAAACCCAGGCCTTGTGCCTGGGTTTTCACGTTGAAGGGTTCTGTGGATTCGAACCCGTGAGGGAGCGCGATTTTTCGCGAGTAAGCCCTGGTGGGCTTGCGAGCAATCGCGCGCCGTGAGCGTAGCGAGCGGGTGCTGATCGGCGGAGCCGATCGCCGAATCCCCTTAGCTCCACCAATGTGAAAACCCAGGCCTGGTGCCTGGTTCTTCACATCAAGCCATGCGCATCCATGTACTCATTAAGGGCAAAGCGGATCTCCTTGATGCTCAGGGCAGGGATGTAGGCAACGTTGCGGTAGAACTGCTGGAAGTCCGCGTGCCGGAGTGCTTCAAGAACCTGCGCATCACAAACGGTCAAGAACATCTGGGTGGTGTTCTTCACGCGCGGAAACTCCGTTTTCACCGTGCCGCAGCCGTGCCCAAAGACAGTCATCGAGACGTCAGCCTCAGCGGGGGTGGTCTTCGTGACGTATCCGCGATCCTCCACCTCATGCCGAGGGCGAATCTCGTCACGCTTTTCCCACACCTGGAACACGGTGTTCAGATGCGTTTTCCCGTCAGCCAACGGAGCGCCGTCCACGTCCACATAGTTCACCACCAGATCTTCGTCGTACACCAGATGAAAGCGCTGGTCAAGCCGATCTTGCACACTCCACTTGCGCCAGGACTTCGGCACAATGAATCCAATGTGCGAGCAGCACCCAGCCAGCTTGTTGAAGAAGGGGATACAGAGTTTGTTGGCTCGGCCAAACGGCGGGTTAGTGAGCGCAATCATCGCGTCCCCCACCAACGGAACCTCAAGGAAATCGCCACGGACCACACCGTCATGATGCGGCTCAATGTCAACCGAAACCACGGTGTCCACGCCACGTGCCCGCACCGCATCCACAAAGGCGCCCGTCCCGCCCGCAGGGTCAATCCACACTCGCTCTGCAGCGCCCTCGCCCACCACGTCAAACATCACGTCCGCAAGGCGGTCCGCCACATCCCGAGGCGTGTAATACTGCTCGGTACCGGTCACCCTGGGGTTGCCCCGCTTCGGCGGCGGACTGCCCACGCCAACAGCATCCACCCCAACAGCACCAACCCCAACAGCGCCCACTCGTTACACCCAACCCGTGGGGAATCCGAGCGTCACCAACTCGGTGGCCGTGGGCCAGTGGTTGAGAATGGTCAGCGAGGCCGGGGGCACGCGCAGCGAACTCCACCGGGACGAGTCCATTCCGGAGGCTCGTCCAAAGGCCGTCCGGTTGACCGCCGCATGAGCTACGACGACGACGGCTTCGCCGCGATGGCTTTCCACTATCTCGCCAAGCGCAGGTCCAATCCGCGCAGCGAGGTCCACGTGACTTTCCCCGCCTGGGGGAGCGAAGGTCCCCTCCGAACGCCAGCGCTCGTAATCGCCAGGCCACCCGGTTTCAATCTCGCTGTGGGTCAGCCCCTCCCACTGGCCAAACTCCATCTCGCGTAACCGGTCATCCACCACGGGCGTCAAACCCAAGCGCTCAGCAATGGGAGCGGCGGTTTCCTGGACGCGCACCATGGGGCTGGAATACATCGCCGAGGGAACGGGAATCTCGGGCCAGAACTCGGCCAGCCGCGTGATGGCCACCGCCGCCTGCCGTGCCATGAGGTGCCCGGCCTTAGTCAGCGATGGCCCGGGGACCGATCCGCCGGAATGTCCACCGCGCAACGTCATGGGGGTGGGTCCATGCCGCACCAGAATCAGTGACGTCAACTCGTCAGCGCTCCGTCCTGCCGCCGCTGAGCGCGGCACGGCCATGGACGGGTCCCCTGCCGCGGACAGGTCCCCCGCCGCGCTCGCCAGCGGATCGGACCGAGTGTCATGGCCACCCATTTACAGGTACTCGCCCTTGATCACAAAGAAGGAACCGCGAATCTCGCCGGCAATCTTGGACTTCTGACGCGCCCACTTGAATGCGGCCAACTCCGCTGGAGGCTCGGCCCCCATCGCGAGTTTGAACCCCACCGCGCGCTTGCCACCGGCGGCTTTCTCGTAGAGCACGTTGACGGCAACCCCGTTGGCCAGATACACGGAGGGCCAGTACACGTCATCGTCGTCGTACACAAAGACCTCAAGGACGGGGGCGGCAAACACTATCCCGCGCTCGTCAGCCAGTATCTTCTGCACCCAGGCCACCACATCCGGCTTTTCTTCCGGGGTGTAGGTCACGTACTCGGTCTTGAACTTGTTGGAGAAATACCGCGCCTCGTTGGCACGCACGCCCGCTAATGCCTCGGCCACGGGGGACGCCTCCAAGCCGGCAACGGACACCTCAGGAAAACCTATGGTCTGCATGGTCCTAGCCTACGGGATGATCCGCTGACCCGTCCGGCTGGTGAGCGTCCAGTGAGCGTCCGCACTGGTGGATAGCGGCAGATCGATAATCACCGTTGGCTGGCCCGGCGCACCTCCATGATGCGGTCAATGGTACTCATCATGGCGCTGAGGGTATCAGGGCGGATTGCTCGAACCGATGGTGAGGAACTAATGTGGTTCCGACCCATTCTTCGTGAGCTATACGGGAATGTACGGCACACATTAGGTGCCGAAGTCCGCTCTGAAGCTCTACTCCACAGTGCCGGAATAGATGAGACTTCCGTCAGCATTGAGAACCTTGTAAGTCACACGTGGACTTCTGATCCCAGCGTCATTCATTGATTTGAGGGTTGTTGATCGTAGAAGTGGCGCCACTGCGGAAAAATAGTCCTTAAGCGACAATTTGTTAGTGGGGTCATCAATGGGGAGAGTGTACGTAAAAATATACTCAATCCTATTGGGTTGGCCTGCCTTTGCCACAATGGATTCGTACATTCCGGGGTAGGCCAGCAGTAAGGTTTGGATAGTTGATGTCTCAGCATCAGCGAGGCTCTGTAGTGCCTTTTGCTTCTCCACCAAACGTTTACCTTTGGACACCAAGAGCGCTGAATCGGCCGCTATCTCTTTCTTTCGGACATCGAAATATTCGTCATCAGTCATCCCGGAGTATTTCGCCATCGCCTTTTGATAGTTTGACTCTTCCTCGGCCAACTGAGCGGCTCTCTTTTCAGCAGCCTCTTGGTCAGCCTTGAGGCGAGCCGCGGCGGCAAGGGCGCGTTCTTCTTGGGAAGTTACCCCAGTGTCGGAGAGAAGGATCTCCTGATTTGGGCTGGCCACAGGGCTGCACCCACCGAGTGCCAATGGAAGGAGAAGGCCTAGGCTTAGTGCCAGTGCTCTTTCACTCGACTTGGGCTTTGTAGTCGCTGCTGGATGGGACGTCTCGTCCATGGCATTCTCCGTTCGTTCGGCACTCCCGAGCGTTGTCTCGACGAGTAGCCACAACTCTCTCTCTCTCTCTCTCTCTCTCTCT
>JAIRQO010000085.1 GCA_031256435.1 Cellulomonadaceae bacterium | reverse complement strand
GTCCATGCCAAGCGTGGTTCCGGCTTTCTGGTGCATGGTGGCTGCCCCATCGTCGCACGGTCCCTGCAGCCGTTCACTTACGCTTTCCTTGACGTGGCACTTGACGCCCCTATGCTTCACTCGCGGCACCTACCCACCGCACATACGGTCCAGACGTGCCGTTCCGCGCTGGTCAACACCGTGGCTGATGCCGTTCAGCACTTCATTGTAGAGGCTGCCGCGCCGCCGCTTGCTACCCAGGAGATCGCCGTCAGGTTAGCGCTGGAAGGAATGGTGTTGGGTGTGCTGACCTCCCAAGCAGCAACGGGAACCGGCGAGGAGCACGCGCGCGAGCGCATCTTCAAGGTTCTCCGCGTGCGATACGCCGATCCCACGCTGAGTGAATCCTCTCTTGCGCGCGAACTCGGCATGAGTAAGCGGATTCTGCGGCACCTGCTTGACGGTCAGAGTGTGCATCACCACGTCTCTCACCTGCGGCTTCAAGCAGTGTTGGCCCATCTGGCCATGCCTCACAACTCCCACCTCAGCCTCGCCGATGTTGCCGTCAGGACTGGATTCGCCTCCGTGTGTACCATGCGCCGCGCGGTGGCGGCCTACACCGGAATGAGCCCCAGCGAGTTTCGCCATCGGCACCTTCTCGGGGGTGACCGTGGCGCATCGTCGTCTCCCGTGAGCCGCACCTCCCATCCACGGCACATCCACCAACGCGGGCGTTCCTCACCTTTTCATATGACCTTCGACGATCATGGGGACGTCCGATTCCAGGAGCATCACTGCCGGTCCCATGCCTGAGCGTGGCGCTCACTAGTGCGCGGGATCGGCGCGGGGACCGCGGAGTTTGGTCTGTTTCGCGTACCGAAGGCACACTCCGCACGCCCCCTTCGTCGCTGAACCAAGGCCGAAGGCATACGATGTGCTGATGTTCGGCGGATTTGCCGAAACTCGTGCTACACAACCCCGGAGATGTCATGAAGAGCGCCGTTGAAACTCTCGATCCCACCAAGGTCAAACTCACCGTCACGGTGGACACCGATGAGATGAAGCCGCACATTGACAAGGCGTACAAAACCATTGCCAACCAGGTGACCATCCCCGGTTTCCGCAAGGGCAAGGTTCCCGCGCGCATCATCGACCAGCGCTTTGGTTGGGGTGCCGTGGCCGAGACGGCCATCAACGATTCCCTCAATGACTTCTACGGCAAGGCCCTGACGGAAGAGAAAATCCGTCCCATGGCGCAGCCGAACGTGGAGGTCACCGAGGTACCCGAGAGCGCCACGTCCGGTAATCTGGTGTTTGTCACGGAGATTGAGGTCCGCCCCACGGTGGAGTTCCCCGAGTTAGACACGCTGAAGTTGACCGTGGAGCCCTCCGAGGTCACCGATGCCGATGTGGATGAGCGCCTTGACCTGCTGCGCGAGCGGTTCGGCTCGCTGGTAGGCGTGGACCGCCCCGCCCAGGATGGCGATTACGTCACCATTGACCTCAAGGCCATGATTGGCGACGACGAAGTGGATTCCGTATCCGGTGTGAACTACCAGATCGGCTCGGGCAACATGCTGGAGGGTCTTGACGAGGCACTCGTCGGGCTGTCTGCTGACGAGACCACCACCTTCAACGCTCCGCTTGCCGGAGGCGAACGCGCTGGTGAGGATGCCGTAGTGACCGTCACGGCCACCGGTGTGAAGGAGAAGGACCTCCCGGAACTGGATGATGACTTTGCCGAGATGGCGTCAGAGTTTGAGACGCTGGATGAACTCCGCGAGGACGTCACCAAGCAGGTCACGCAAGTGAAAGTGGGCGAGCAGGCCGCCGCCGCGCGTGACGCTCTGGTGGATGTACTGCTCGAAGCCACGGACATTCCCGTCCCGGCTGGTGTGTTGCAGTCCGAGGTGGACCGCGTTCTTGAGCAGGACACGGACCCTGATGACGCCCGTAAGGCCGAGGTCACCGAGGAAATCACCAAGGCGATCCGCCTGCAGATTCTCCAAGACTCCTTGGCCGAGAAGTTGGACATCCAGGTGTCTCAGGCCGAGTTGGTGGACTTCCTCATTGGTGCTTCCCAGCAGTACCAGATGGAACCCCAAGAGTTCATGAACGTGATGGGTCAATCTGGCCAGATGCCCGCCATGATGGGCGAACTCAGCCGTCAAAAGGGCCTGACCATGGCGCTTCGCCGCGTGGACGTGAAGGACACCACGGGTGCCGAGGTGGACCTGAAGCCGTTCATCGGTTCGGATGAGGATGACGCCGCGCAGGCTGCCATCCAGGAAGCCATGGAGAAGGCTGCCGCCGAATCCGCCGATGATGACGCAGCAGACGTTCCCGAGGTCACCGGCGGCGATCACGCCACCGCCATCCCAGAACTCTGACCCCACAAAGTTTCCTCGTTCCACTCGGAATACTTAGCGGGGACCCCGGGCGGTTGAGCCAGCGCCTTAGGGCGCGTCGGTCGAAACCCCCCAACCCCACGTCATTCTGCGGGCCCGCATAGGGCCTCGCAGAATCTCGGCCCCTCTCTGCCCACAGCGAACACCGTGCCGCTCAGAGCGAAATCCGCCGCAGAACGCCATAAATCCCCGTCACACCCGGTAGGGTCACACCATGCCTCGAAGCGACTCCCCATCCATGGGTCTCACGGACTCCATTTATCAGCGCCTCCTCAAAGAACGCATCATCTGGCTCGGCTCGGAGGTCCGCGATGACAACGCGAACGCCATCTGCGCCCAAATGATGTTGCTCGCTGCGGAGGACCCCAACAAGGACATCTGGCTGTACATCAACAGCCCCGGTGGCTCCATCACCGCCGGTATGGCCATCTATGACACCATGCAGTTTGTCCAGCCGGATATCGCCACCGTGGCCATGGGCATGGCCGCCTCCATGGGACAGTTCCTCCTGTCCTCCGGCACCAAGGGCAAGCGGTACGCCACACCCCACTCGCGCGTTCTCATGCACCAACCGTCGGGCGGAATCCGCGGAACCGCTACGGACGTGCGCATCGGCGCTCAACTCATCATGCACATGAAGAAGGTGTTGTCCGAGTTGACGGCAGAGCAGACTGGGCAGCCTGTGGAGCGTATCCTGGCCGATGCAGACCGGGACAACTGGTTCACCGCTCAGGAAGCGCTCGAGTACGGATTCGTTGATCACGTAGTGGAACGCGCCGAACTTGCAGGCGGCGGCGGAATGTCCGGAATCAAGTAACGGCCACGGCTACAGGAGAACACCACCATGATGACACCAGAAACCTACGCCGCAACCGCCGCTCGTCTGGCAGGCCGCGCCAACGCCTTGCCGATGATGGGTTCCACGCCCGGAGGCATTGCCACCAGTCCGAGCGCCAACTACATGATTCCTCGCGTGGAGGAGCGCACCCAATACGGCATCAAGCAGACCGATCCGTATTCCAAGCTCTTTGAGGACCGCATCATCTTCCTCGGCGTGCCGATTGTGGATGAGATTGCTGACGCCGTGATGGCCCAGTTACTCGTCTTGGAATCTCAGGACCCCGAGCGGGACGTGATGATGTACATCAACTCCCCAGGCGGATCCTTCACGGCCATGACGGCTATTTATGACACCATGCAGTTTGTCAAGCCCCACATCCAAACGGTATGCCTGGGGCAAGCCGCGTCTGCCGCCGCCGTGTTGCTGGCAGCGGGGGAGCCCGGTATGCGCATGGCGTTGCCCAACGCGCGGGTCCTCATCCACCAGCCCGCCATTGAGGGTGGCTACGGCCAGGCCAGTGACATCGAAATTCACGCCAATGAGATGATCCGCATGCGCGAATGGCTGGAGAGTACTCTGGCCAAACACGCAGGTAAAGAGGCGGATGAAGTCCGCCAGGACATTGAACGTGACAAGATTCTCACGGCTCAGCAGGCTCTGGAGTACGGCTTGGTAGACGTGGTGCTCGAGTCCCGCAAAAAGGACCCCGTTGTAGCCAACTGAGACCAAACCCACACAATTGCCCCGGGGTGTCCCAATGAGATTCCCGGGGCTTTGGTGTGAAATGGACGCACGGCATTCCCAGGACCTCTGACCACTAAGGAGACCATCGGTGGCACGCATCGGCGACGCAGACCTTCTCAAGTGTTCCTTCTGTGGGAAAACGCAAAAGCAAGTCAAGAAACTCATTGCCGGTCCCGGCGTTTATATTTGCGACGAATGTATTGACCTCTGTCACGAGATCATCGAAGAAGAGTTCACCGAGGCCGCAGAGCAGGGGATGACGGACCTTCCCAAGCCCCGGGAAATAGCCGCTTTTCTTGACGAATACATTGTGGGTCAGGACACTGCCAAACGCGCACTCGCCGTGGCGGTCTACAACCACTACAAGCGCATCACCGGTCCCTCTGTCCCGCGCGATCCCGAGGATGACGTGGAGATCGCCAAGTCCAACATCTTGCTCGTCGGGCCTACGGGAACAGGGAAAACGTACTTGGCGCAAACGCTCGCCAAGATGCTCAACGTGCCCTTTGCCATTGCCGATGCCACGGCGTTGACTGAGGCTGGGTACGTGGGCGAGGACGTGGAGAACATTCTTCTCAAACTCATCCAGGCCGCAGATTTTGACATCAAGAAGGCCGAATCCGGCATCATCTACATTGACGAGATTGACAAGACCTCCCGCAAGGGGGACAACCCGTCCATCACGCGGGATGTTTCTGGCGAGGGTGTGCAGCAGGCGCTGCTGAAGATCATTGAAGGCACCCAGGCGTCCGTGCCCCCGCAGGGCGGCAGGAAGCATCCGCACCAAGAGTTTCTGACTATTGACACCACCAACATCCTGTTCATTGTGGCCGGAGCCTTTGCCGGGATTGAGGACATTGTGGCAGCGCGGGTCAACAAGCGCGCCGTGGGCTTCCATGCGTCCATGGCCTCCAAGGACGTGGAGGACCTCTACGCTCAGGCTCGTCCGGAGGACCTGCAGAAGTTCGGCCTGATTCCCGAGTTCATTGGGCGTCTGCCCGTGATTGCTGCTGTTTCCCCGCTCGACGAAGAAGCGTTGGTGAGCATCCTGACGGTGCCGCGTAATGCGTTGCTGAAGCAGTATCAGCGAATCTTTGCCATTGACGGCGTGGACCTGCAATTCTCCGAGGACGCGGTGCGCGCCATTGCCGACCAGGCGATAGAACGGGGGACAGGAGCCCGCGGGCTTCGTTCCATCATGGAGGAGACCCTCCAGGACATCATGTTTGATGTTCCGAGCCGTGATGACATTGCCCGCGTAGTGATCAACGTGGACCCAGAATCCGGCGAGTTCCTCCCCTCACTGCTCACGCGCACCGGAAAACCCACCCACCACCGCGCAGTCCCACCCCCCAGCATCCGCCACGAAAAAACTGCGTAGTCCGTCCGCAAACCCCGCAGGTTGACGAGCCCCTAAGGGCCCCTCGAAACCACGGGCATAACCAGATCCGGGTGGTTGAGCCAGGCGCATCAGCGCCGACGGTGCTCCTCGCTCCGCTCGTCAACACCACTCAATCGGCTCAACCTCGAACGCAAGCGTTTGAGTATTCGCCTCAATCGGGTGTCGAAACCACACTTCCAAGGTCATCCTGCAAAACCCGCAGGTTGACGAGCCCACAGGGCATTTTGAAACCACGGGCAACCGCCCCCCCGTCATCTTGCGGGCACACAGTGCCTCGCAGGTTTTCGTTGGTTGTCCGATGGTGAGGAATCGTTCGATACCTTTGCGCCGGGAACTATGAGGAGAGGCCGCCCGTGAGCAGGTGAATCGTCAGTTATCCCCAGGATTCCGCAGTTTGTGGTTATCCACAGATTATTCTGAGGGCCTTGTGTGGCAGTAGCCGGTAGGGCACACTTTCGTCATGGCATTGAGTGAACAGGTCAGGAGAAGCCGCGTTGTCGCGGCCGTGGTGGGTACCCTCACAGTGGTGGTACTCACGTTGCTCGTCGTCGAATCTATTCGACGGCCCGAATGGGGAACGGCTATCACCGATGGGACGTTGATCCTTGCAGCGGTGACGGTCATCGCAACAACAACGTTGAATACTTTGGCTCACGGGCAACGGAATCGTTTTGATCGACGACGAGCCGACGTGGAGGACCGAAAGGACTGGTACGAGCGGGTCAAGGATGCCAAAGAAGACCTATTCAGCGGCTCCGTGGATCGCCAAAAGGCGGGACGCCAACTTCTTAGGCTCCACTCCCACAGTGCATTGGCAGGAAGTACCGAGGTGGGCATCACCAAAGCAATCTTGAGTGCCAAGTTCGACGAAGACGAGGAGTGAGCTAAAGATGGGGACAAGAGTGAGGACTGGTAATATGGTATCCATGAAGAAGCTGTATCAAGTACCCTTCGAGGGGAGGATACGTCACGCCACGAGTTGGTCGATTCTCAATGCCAAGGCGAGCAAGGAGATCTCTGAGTACCACAACCTCCCTGTGGAGCCTCACATTGAAGCAATGGCTTCCGTGGATCTCTCTACAGCCGTTCCGATTCTTGTTGAGGATGACGCGTTCGCGCCGAAGCCGGTAGCCGCGTAAATCACTGGTTCTTTACTTCCACAGGGCCGATGCTGGAAGTGCGTAAATCCCATCGCTAAGGCGAAGGGTGGTAGTACCGCCATAGATCACGTATCCGAAGTCAAGGCGTGCCTGTTTCCGCAACGCAAAGAGTCCTCCAGCATCGTCAATGGATACTCGAGAACACCGTTTCACTTCAATGCCAACGGTATGTCCTGTCCCATCAATCAGAACAAGATCTACTTCGTTGAACCGTTGGGAGTGGGGTTTGTTTTTGTCGATGCCGGAGTCTCGCCAGAAGAAAGCGTTCACGCTCCCGCGCTGGTAGGGCAAGCCGGGAAGGATTTGTTGCACAATCCATGACTCCCAGACTTTGCCCTCATGCGTAGGCTCGCCACCCGTGATGGGGTTTGCCCTGCGTATTGACTCCATCGCAAACGCGGTATCGGTGGGGTGAATTTTGGCTCGGGTTCTGGTCTGACGGACTGGGTTGAGCGCCAGGTTGGGGAGAAAGTGAACAAGAAACCGCCGTTCGAGAATGTCAAGATACCGGTCCACGGTCCTGGGATCCGAGGTGAGGCGTTGTGCTAGAGAATTGAGATTAACAATGGCACCGGGTTCTCGGAGGCAGGCATCTAGAACGCGTCCTGCCGTCCCCAGATCGTACCGGTCATTGGGAAGGACGTCATCAGTGAGGAGTCCCAAGGTTGTGTCACGAACCCAGCGGTCTGAGTCACCGGTGGCGTGTTGAGTGAGTGCAAGCTGAGGGAACCCTCCAGTTGAGATCAGTTCACTAATATTGAACGGCGGGTATTCACGGGTTGAAGTGATAGCTCCAGAAAGTAGATCGTCGATCACGGTGATTGAGTGCTGCGGACGCCCGATGGCTTCTGCCTTGGTGAACGGCCACAATCGGTGCCGCGCCACTCGGCCGGTTAACGGATCACTTCCCCCAAGGCCAGTCCTTCCGATGGCTGCGGAGCCCGTGAGTAGGAACCGGCGTGTTGAGTCAGGTTGGTCAACGATGAACTTCACATAGAGTGGGAGGTCAGGCAGTAATTGTGCTTCGTCGATCACCACCCGGTCTGGTAGCGATGCAAGCCAGCCGGGAAGGTCTGCTGCGGCGATTGCACGGGTCAGCGGATCGGCCAAGTTTTCGTAACCCTGGTAGTGACCAGCAGCCACGAGTCGTTGCCCCACAACCGTTTTGCCAACGGCTCTGGCACCTTCAAGCACAGCCACTGGGGCAATCCCGCCAACGATGCCTGATTCCACCAAGCGTCCGAGAGTCATGGAATTATTCTACATCCAATGCAGGAATATTCCTGCATTGAGTGTTGTAACTTTCCCGGTCTTCGGTGTGGGAGATATGCGCAATAACTCGTTTGACGGATGCCACGAACTGTTGAGGCAGTCCGGAGGGCATCCGACATTGATATCATGGTTGCCATGACCGCGCATGTAGATATCGATTGGCAAGTGGGCCGCCGGGTACAGGTGAGCATTGATGCTGTGCCGTTGGTGCGTGCCTTATTCAAGAATCACCAGTTGCCGGGTGAGACTAAGTCTGTGTGACCGGTTCGACTCACTACCAAGGCGGCCGAACGCCAATCAGGATGGAAACCTATGATCCTTCCAGCAACAGGCCACACCATCTCCGAGGAGTTGAGGCAGCAAGTGTTGGATTCAGATGATGAGAGGTACATGGAACTAGCCGGTATTCACCGGTAGATCGTAGTTCCTCTGGGGAAAGGCGTAACCCCGGCAGTTTGCCGAGGCAGGGACTGTTCCGGGGTCTTCACAGTGAAGAATACAGGAGAACTTGTATATCGGGTGATAGGACAAGTGGGGCCCGCCGAAGCCGGTAGCCGCGTAACTCCAAACCCGCCCCACAGGCCAACCAGCCAAGGATCACACCCACATCCCGCGCTCTTGAAGAACGTCTTTCAGTACATCAGCCCGGTCCGTGACAATGCCGTCAACGCCGAGGTCCAGCAACCGCTCCATCGCAGGACGATCATTAATAGTCCACACGTGGACATACTTCCCAGCCCAGTGCGCAGCGGCGATGCTCCGCACGTCCACCACGGTCAACGGACCGTGGGACACGGGAACCTGCACAGCGTCAACATCCTTCAACGCCGCCGCCACCAATCGGCGCGAGCCCAAACGCACTCCAGCCAGGAACCCCGCAACTTCCACGGTTCCGGCACTGGTGGCTGCCGGTGAACTGAGGAGTTTCACCGCCGCTCGTCGTCGAGCGCTCGAAAAGGACGTGATACACACGCGATCATGCGCACCACACCGCTCAATAGCCTTAGTCACCGGCTCAATCCCGGAATCACCCTTGATGTCAATGTTGACCCGTAACGATGGCCACGTCCCCAGCACATCGTCCAGCGCTGGAACGGGCTCTGTGCCGCCGATGCGGGCCCTGCGCACCTCTTCCCACCGCAGATCCTCCACCCGGCCACGCCCGTCCGTGGTGCGATCCAGCGTGGCGTCATGCAAGGCCACGGCAACACCGTCCCGAGTTCCGTGCGCGTCCGTTTCCACGTAGGTGAACCCCAGGTCCACAGCGGCGCCAAAGGCCGTCAGGGAGTTCTCCAACCCGGTATCCACCCCACCCACAAGGCCGCCCTTCGCGCCGCCATCAATGCCGCCCATCACCCCACCCAACCGGGCAAAGCCGCGATGAGCCAGGGCAGCCGGGACAGGCACTCCCTGAGAGTCAACGTTCACCCAATACGGGCGTGCCGCCGCCCGGCGCACAACCTCCCCACCGGAGGGACACTCACGGCGCTCATCGCCAATTCCGGAACGCCAATTGGGGGTCATGCGTCAAGGGTATCGGGCACACTCATCCCATGAGCGAACAGACGCCGCAGGCGTCCCGCACGCCGGTCACCACCGGCCTTGATCAGCACAGCGAACCCATTGCCCACAAGAAGGTCTATTCTTGGGCGTTTTTTGATTGGGCCTTACAACCGTTCAACACGGTAATTCTCACGTTCGTGTTCACGGCTATGTACCTGGTCACGGAAACGTTTGTGGACCCCGAGGTGTTGGCTGGCCTCGTTGCCGAACTCGGCGCTGACGCCGGCCGCGACGCTGCCCTTGCGCCCCTGACCTCCGGTTTTGGGCTCGTGACCACCATTGCCGGTGTGTGCATCGCGTTGGTGGCTCCCATCCTCGGCCAGTGGGCTGACGCTACGGGAAAACGCAAGGCCTGGGTGTTCTGGTCATCTCTTGCACTCCTGGCCACCATGGGGGCGCTTTTCTTTGTCCAAGCCGAGCCGCGGTTCTTCTGGGTTGGTGTGTCACTGATTGCCCTGGGGACGGTGCTCAACCAGGTATCCGAAACCAACTACAACGCCATGATCGTCTCGGTGGCCACGCCGTCCACCGTGGGCCGTGTTTCGGGCTTGGGATGGGGACTGGGATACTCCGGGGGAGTGGTGGCG
>JAIRQO010000081.1 GCA_031256435.1 Cellulomonadaceae bacterium | reverse complement strand
GGCCACGGCAGAGTGCAAACCCTCCGGCAGTCCACCCGGCAGGCGCTCCGCCGGGGTGGCCGCGAGCGCCGTGGCGAACGCCGCGCCCACGGTTTCCAAAGCGGTCACATCCGCCTTTCCGTGCTTCCTAGCTAACCGAGCAGCATGGGCCACCGTGAGGGTGGAAATCTCCACTTCGGCGGCGCGAGTCACGGAATCAGCCAAATCATGAGCTTCATCCACAATCACCACGGAATGCTCGGGCAGCACCTTGGGGTTGCCGTAGGCGGCAATCCCCAACATGGCGTGGTTGGTGATCACCACGTCCGCCTCGCGTGCTCGCTCGCGGGCTTGATCTGGGAAGCACTCTGACAGAAGCGGACACTTTTGACCCAGGCAGTCCCGGCTACTGACGGACACCTGCTTCCAGGCACGGTCCGGAACGCCAGGCTCCAGGTCATCCCTATCACCCGTGTCCGTAGTGGCGGCCCAGCGATGCAGACGCTTCACATCAGCCACAAACCCGCGCTGCGAACTCCCGGAGGCCCCGCTCCGCGTTGCGGCCCCGCCCGATGATGACACCTCAAACAAACTGGGCTCGTCCTCGGCAGGATACCCGCCGTCCACTCTGTTGCGGCACAGGTAGTGATTCCACCCTTTGAGCACGGCAAAGGTAGGAACGGCATCGGTCATACCCGCCAGACCCAGTTGGCCATCCTCCTGGTGATCACGCATGACCTCTGCCACCAGAGGCCCGTCCCGCGTGACAAGTTGCCGTTGCAGTGCAATGGTGGACGTGGCCACCACCACCTTCTCCACACTCTGAATGGCGTGAGCAGCGGCCGGAATCAAGTACCCCAAGGACTTTCCGGTACCCGTCCCCGCCTGCACCAAGAGGTGCTCGCCCGTGGTGATCGCGGTCTCCACGGCATTGGCCATGGCTATCTGCCCCTCACGAGGCACACCACCGAGGCGCTCCACCGCCTCGTCCAGAATCGTCTCCACCGTGGACTTGGCTGTGGACTTGGCTGTGGATTTCGCTGGGACCTTGGATCTAGTGGCCTTGGCCTTCGTTGTCTTGGCTCTGGCACTCGCCTTCCCGGCCCGTTCCTGTGCTGCTCCGGCCCGTTCCTTACCTTTCGCCCCCCGTGCCGTCATGAAGTAACCGACGCGGCGGCCAACTCGGAGGCGAGCGTAACATCGGCCCGCCCGCGAATCAGCGTTCCCTCGGGCAGGTGATCCTCCACATCAATCTCACCTGTTTCATACATGCGCGCCACCAGGTCACCTCGCGTGTAGGGCACTACCACGTCCACGGGGACATCCGGGCGAGGCAGCCCGTCAGCAATCACGGCCCGCAAAGCGTCGAGCCCCAGTCCGCTGTGTGCCGAGACCACCACCGTGTGCGGTTCGTTCAACTGAACACGCCGAATCACGGCCGGGTCTGCAACGTCTGCCTTGTTGAGCACCAGCACTTCCGGGACCTCATCCACGCCGTCTATCCCGGCCAGCACCTCGCGAACAGCAGCAATCTGCCCCTCCGGGTCCGGGTGGGCAGCATCCACCACATGCAACAACAGCGCAGCGTCCCCAACCTCCTCCAGGGTGGACCGGAACGCCTCCACCAACTGGTGCGGCAATTGACGCACAAACCCCACGGTGTCCGAGAGGGTGTACACCCTGCCGTCCTCCGTTTTAGCCCGCCGCACGGTGGGATCCAACGTGGCAAACAGCGCGTTCTCCACCAACACACCTGCTCCGGTCAACGCGTTCAGCAGCGAGGATTTCCCGGCGTTGGTGTACCCGGCAATCGCCACAGCGGGGATGGCATTACGCTTGCGCTCCAACCGCTTGACTTCCCGCGCGGGCTTCATGGCGGCGATCTCTCGTCGTAACTTGGCCATGCGGTCACGGATGCGCCGCCGGTCCAACTCGATCTTGGTTTCACCGGGACCACGGGACCCCATGCCGGCTCCCTGGCCGCCCACCTGGCCACCGGCCTGACGGGACATGGAGTCACCCCACCCGCGCAGCCGCGGCAGCAGGTACTCCAGTTGGGCCAACTCCACCTGCGCCTTGCCCTCCTTGGACTTGGCGTGTTGCGCAAAAATGTCCAGAATCAACGCCGTCCGGTCAATCACTTTGACCTTGACAATGTCCTCCAGGGCTCGCCGCTGAGATGGGGCTAACTCCGTATCCACCACCACCGTGTCTGCGCCCACGCGTGCCACGTCCTGAGCAAGTTCGTCCGCCTTACCAGAGCCAAGATACGTCCCGGGATCAGACTTTCGGCGCCTCTGGATCATCCCGGTGAGTACCTGGGACCCGGCAGTTTCGGCCAAGGCAGACAATTCCCGCAACGAAACCTCGGCCTCGGCAGCCTCGGCATCGCCCCCGTAATAGAGCCCCACCAGCGCCACTTTTTCCAAGCGCAACTGCCGGTACTCCACCTCGGTGACGTCCTGCAACTCCGTGGACAGCCCGGACACTCGCCTCAAAGATTGGCGTTCTTGCAGGTCAAGTTGGTCACCGTCCTGCTCGGTGTGAACCGTGGTCCCCTCGCTGCGCGCGGTTCCGGCGCGTGCCAGCACCCGTGCCACTACGTCCTCGGCGAGTGCGAGTTTGTCCTGTTCTGCCCCGCTCTGCTCGGCGGTGGGCTGCATTTCCTTGGTATTCATCACTTCGTCCTTCCTGGTACACATTCTACGATGGGGGTGTGACACGAACTACCCCCGATCAGCACTACTTCACGGCTCAACCCGCCTCCGCAGACCTCCGCAAAGCCATCACGGTGACGCTGCGCGGACGTGAACTCCCCGTCACCACCGCGCCAGGCGTGTTCTCTCCGGACCGGCTCGATCCCGGAACGTCCGTGCTGCTGCGGAACGTGCCCAGCCCTCCCACCAGCGGAAACCTCCTGGACGTGGGATGCGGATGGGGCCCCATCACCCTGGCCATGGCGCTCGAATCTCCGAACGCCACCGTGTGGGCCGTGGACGTCAACGAACGCGCGCTCGATCTGGTGAGGCGGAACGCTGAATCGCTGGGACTGAGCAACATCCGCGCTGTTTTGCCCGACGATATTCCCGCTGGGCTTTCTTTTGACGCGTTATGGTCCAACCCGCCAATTCGCATTGGGAAACCGGCGCTCCATGCCTTGCTCTCCGAGTGGCTTCCCCGCGTGAAACCCTCGGCGGAACCTCAGTCCCCACAGGAAAATACCGGCGCCTGGCTAGTAGTCCAGAAGAACCTGGGTGCTGACTCCCTGGCTCGGTGGATCGCTGAGACATACCCGCATCACTCTGTCACGCGGGAGGCATCACAGCAGGGGTATCGCATCCTTCGCGTGCAGCGCCCAGCGTGACTACCGTGACGGGCACTCGTCGAGCACTGGCGGGTTTAGCCCTTCAATCGGCTGATAGTCCGTACCGGCGGTGTTCTGCTCTACCAGATCAATCCATGTAGAGTCCTTGAACATGCTCTTGAGAGCGTTGGTGACGGGTTCACACAGGTCAGAGCCTGGTTGGAGACCAATCCCGTAACGCTCAATGGAGAAGGGAACACCCACAACCCGCAGGTTCCCCACGTTTTCCGGAATGGCCGCCATGCCTGCCAGGATGATGTCATCCGTGGTCACGGCATCAACGTTGCCGTTGTTGAGTTCTTCCACGCACGCCATGTATCCGGGGTGCTCCATGGTGCCTGTGCCCGCAGGGGCCTCTTCAGCAATGCGCTTGATGGAGGTGGAGCCGGTCACGGAGCACACCAACTTGCCGTCGAGGGCACGCAGACCGTCATCCATGGACTGGTCATCCCACTTGACCAACAGGTCCTGCCCAGCAACAAAGTAGGGACCAGCAAAGTCCACCACTTCGCGGCGTTCGTCGGTCATGGAATAGGTGCCCACAATCATGTCCACCTTGTCGCCCACCAGCATGTCTTCACGCTCGGCCGAGGGTGCCTCAACCCACTCAATCTGTTCCGACGAATATCCCAGCCGGTGCGCTACCTCTTCGGCAATATCCACGTCTAGCCCCACGTGCTCGCCATCCACCACGTACCCGAGTCCTGGTTGGTCCACCTTTACGCCAATGCGGATGGATCCCTCAGCAGGAACAACATCCGTTCCCGCGAGGTTTCCCGAACCTCCCGAACACCCTACAGCGAGTGCTACCACAGCAGCCGTTGCCAGTAAACTCCGTAGAATCTTCATGACTCTCTCCCACACGTCTTTGAGTGATGTGACCTTGGTCACACGCTTATTGTCCTCCTGAATCCGCAAAAATTCAACCGGACGCAGAATCGTGCGCAAAACGAACAAACCTCCTCTCCTCACTCCCTACCCGGTACCCTGGGACGGCTATGAATACCGCCATACCCACCACACCTCGCACCTACTTGGTGCGCACCCTCGGATGCCAGATGAACGTTCACGATTCTGAGCACATGGCGGGCCTCTTAGAATCCGCAGGTCTGGTCAAAGCCCCGGAAGGCACCAACGAACTCGTCGAAGGTGCAGACGTATTAGTCATCAACACCTGCGCCGTACGGGAGAATGCCGCCACGCGTCTCTATGGGAACCTGGGGCAACTCGCCGCGGTGAAGAAGCGGCGTCCGGGCATGCAAATAGCCGTGGGCGGATGCCTGGCGCAGAAGGATCGCGGCGAGATCACTACGCGGGCTCCGTGGGTAGACGTGGTGTTCGGCACGCACAATATTGATGCGCTCCCCGTCCTCCTAGAACGCGCTCGCCACAACCACGCGGCCCAAGTGGAAATTGCCGAAAGCCTCCAAGTGTTCCCGTCCACCCTGCCCACTCGTCGCGAATCCGTGTACGCCGGTTGGGTGAGCATCTCCGTGGGCTGCAACAACACGTGCACCTTCTGTATTGTGCCGTCCCTGCGCGGGCGCGAACGGGACCGGCGCCCCGGCGAGATTCTTGCCGAGGTGGAAGCCCTGGTGGCTGACGGAGCCGTGGAGGTCACCCTCCTGGGGCAGAATGTCAACACGTATGGGGTGTCCTTTGGGGATCGCGGTGCGTTCCCCGCCCTGTTGCGTGCCTGCGGGGAGATCCCCGGTCTGGAGCGCGTGCGGTTCACCTCGCCCCACCCTGCCGCGTTCACGGATGACGTCATTGACGCCATGGCCTCCACCCCCACCGTGATGCCCTCCCTGCACATGCCGCTGCAATCCGGATCGGACGCCATTCTCAAAGCCATGCGCCGCAGTTACCGCTCCGAGAAGTTCCTCGGCATCCTGGACCGGGTCCGCAACGCCATGCCGGACGCCGCTATCACTACGGATATCATCGTCGGGTTTCCCGGGGAAACGGACGCGGATTTTGAGGACACACTGCGCGTGGTGGAACAGAGCCGATTCGTTTCGGCGTACATGTTCCAATACTCGCCGCGCCCTGGTACTCCGGCGGCGGCCATGACCAACCAGATCCCCAAGGACGTGGTGCAGGAGCGGTTTGTGCGGTTGCAGCAACTGCAGGATCGCATCAGCACTGAGGAGGCCGAGGCGATGGTCGGCCACACGGTGGAGGTGCTGGTGTCCGAGGATGCCGGTACCAAGGATCACGCCACGCAGCGCATTTCTGGGCGCGAACCGGGCAACCGATTGGTCCACGTCAGCCTGCCGCGTGACGCTACGCCCGCATCCCTCCCCCGCCCTGGTGACATGGTCACCGCGCAGGTCACCCACGGCGCTCCCCATCATCTCATCGCCGATTCGGCGCTCACCGGGGGTGTTTTTTCTGTACGACGAACCCTCTCAGGAGATGCCTGGGAGCGCGGCCAACAGGGGTGCGGCCCCCAAGGCCAAGCACCCACCGGTGTCAATCCATCCGCCATGGGCGGCCCGGTAGCACTCGGCATTCCCATCATCAAGCGGAAAGCCTAATCGTCGTCCTGGACCAGTAAGCCTAGGGAGCCGAAGAACTGGGAGGCGGTGACGAGTCCGCAGGCTATGGTGTCTGAGAGTTGCGCGTCCGTGGCGCCAGCTTCAAAATCTACGGACACCTCGGTGTAGATGGACAACTCGCCTTCGTCGCGCAGGTACACCTTGGGCCACAGGCGGTCTCGGTTCCAATCATTCGCGGCTTGCAACACGGAAAACCGCAGGTGAGAGGGCACCGTTTTCTCCCAGCGGCCACGCACTTGGAGTATCTCACTGTGCTCACCCAACAGCATGAACCAAAACCGCGAACCGTCCCAAATGCCCGTGATGTCACCGTCATCATCCCGGTCCACGTGGTATCCGCAGCGCTCCAACTCGGCGGCCACCCTGTCCATGGTGATGGGCTCTGGCCGTGGCACAGGCACGCGCGGGCTTCCTGCGGCTAAGCGCCGAAGGCCAGCCAGTCTGCCATCCCCACGGCGCTCCCCACCAGCACCGGGCCTCCCATCCCCACCAGGCTTCCGGGCGCGGGAAAACGCTCGGCGCCGAGGGCGTCCGTCCTCGCCAAAGTCCCAGGATTCCGTGCGCGGCTCGGTCATGCGGGCCTCCGCAACGGGTCCGGAAGTTCCGTGTCCAGGTACTCAAAGAAGGCACCACACGTAGACAATCCACACTGCAGCAGCAACGAAAGTTGTGCCTCCGTCACCCCATGCTCCACATCCACGGTCACATCCGAACACACAATCACCGAACCGTCATCCCTGACCCGCACATACGTTTTAGGCCAAATGTGCTCAGTGTTCCACGTATTACACAGTTCAAGGAGTTCCTGCAGCCGGTCAATAGTCACGTCCCGGTGCCACTGACCCCGCACCTGCAGCACCTCGTCCTGGTCGCCCAGAATCAGGAAGTGGAAAATGCGTCCGTGCCACAGGCCGCCCACGTCACCCTCGTTGTCCACAAAGTACGTGAACTCGTGCTCGTCCAGCCAATCGGTAATCCGATCATTCTCCAACGGCATCAGCACCGTATCTTCGGGAAGCACGGTGTCATCAGGAAGCCCTGCATCATCGGCAATCACCGCGTCATCTCTCGACGATCCATTGCTGGTGACCATGCGCCTATCAGCATCGTTCAGGTCATCCGGCGTGATCGCGTCACTCACCTGGGTATCCTCCGCCTGAGCCGGGGTGCGCGCATTGTCCCGAGGTTCGCCCCCTGGCGATTCCTCTTTCTTCCTGCGCCGCAACGGCCCGAATAACTCCACAGCACCATCCTAGCGGCACAATAGGAGATGTGATCATTGCGGTGGTAGGCCCCACGGCCACGGGCAAGTCAGATTGTGCTCTGGACCTCGCTGAACGTCTTGCTACGGAGCATGGCACACCGGTAGAAATAGTCTCCGCCGATGCGTATCAGCAGTACATCGGCATGGATATTGGCACGGCTAAGGTTCCCGTCAGCGAGCGCCGCGGGATCCCGCACCACCAGTATGACGTGCTCAGCCCCTGGGAGGATTCCACGGTGGCGGACTATCAACTGCGGGCACGCCAGGACATCGCGGCAATCCAGGCACGGGGAGGCATCCCCATCGTCGTCGGCGGATCTGGGCTTTACGTGCGCGCTCTGCTTGACGTGATCAACTTCCCGGGGCGCAGCGAATCGGTGCGCGCAGCCCTGGAGGAACGCGCCGAGCGTGAGGGGTCGCGGTCATTGTTCGACGAATTAGAGCGCCGGGACATTGCTGCGGCCACCACAATCGGCCCGCACAACACGCGGCGCATCATCCGCGCTCTAGAGGTCATGGAGATCACCGGGCAGCCGTATTCCGCCAACCTCCCGCGTGAGGAGTACGTGCAACCCGCCGTGCAGATTGGCCTGCGCTGCCAGCGTGACGTGCTGGTGGACCGCGTGGAGCAGCGGGTCAGGCTCATGGATGAGGCGGGATTATTCGACGAAGTTGCGGGGTTGGCATCACCTGAGCAGGGCGGAACGGGTCCCGGACTGGGCGTAACGGCATCGCGCGCTGTGGGCTACGCCGAGGTGCTGCCGTATTTGCGCGGAGAATGCACGCGTGCGGAGGCGCTGGAGGCTATTGCCGTGAACACGCGCCAACTCGCCCGCAGGCAAATGACCTGGTTCCGCCGAGACCAGCGCATCACCTGGCTGGACGCCCTAGCCCCTGACCTCGTGGAGCAGGCACTCGAACGCATCCGCTGACTTGCATAGCGTTTGACGTGGAGAGCGTTCACTGTCAACGTACTAGAGGGTCACCCCAAGAATACGACCCGTAGCGAAGGTGATCTTCTCCATGGTTGCGTTGTCAAGTATGCCGATCCTGCGAAGCAGCCGTGAGCGGGACATCCCCCGGATACCTCGAGTCACGGCAACGGTGGGACGCTCCAGACCCGCTGACACGGGCACCTCGATTCTGTCAGGACGCACACTAAGCGAGGCTGACAACGGCACCACGGGAATGAGACTCGTCTCCCCATACGGAGCAAACTCGTCAACAAGGAGCACCACTGCTGGGCGTGTTTTTCCCGGTTCGCCATCACCGGCAGCACCGAATCTGGTCAACCAGATTTCACCGCGACGAGGGCCGTCAGTTTCTCCGTTTTTGTCAATACGCACCATCATCAGTCCCAGTTGTCATCAGAATCCATCCACAGATCCTGCTCAGCGCGGGCTTGAGGCGTGAGATCGCCATCGCCTTCACGCGCGAGCCTGAACCACTCCGCGCGCTCCCAGGCGGCAACCTGATCGGCAAGGAACTGTGCTACGGAAACTCCCTGGGCCTTGGCTCGCTCGGCAAGAATGTCACGGGTGCGCTTGGCCACACGGATCGTGGTGGTGTCTACAGTCATGTAGACATGATACGGCGCCTACATTGGTGACGCAAGGACTGGGGTTGGGGTGGGGCTGCTGCTCGGATTTTACGAGAACTGGGTTCCATCCTGGGTTTTACCAGGGCAGTCGGTTTTTCCTGCGTTCGAATCACTGAGGGATTGCGTGGGCAGGGAGGTACACCAGGCGGGATTGCCCGTTCCCCACCCGTCAAAGTAAAACTGCCAGTCCGCCTCGTAGATGGAGGCCGACACCCAGGCATCGGGAATGGACGTGTTCCCGGCCACCCCATAGAGGGCGTGGACCTTGATGGACCCTTGGACCATGCGATAAAGTGATGAAATCTTCAGCCCCCAGGACACGGATGTTTGGCCCGGCGGGATGATATATACCGTGACGGCATTGGGTGGGGCACACGTCAGAATCTTGTTATTACACTGTCCTGAAGTCGCGGTATTATCGCCCGGTGCACAATCGCAACTGGGGCCTCCGTTGCTTTGTGTTCCCACCTGGGACAACGAGGCGTCCACCGGATACGTGGACGAATTGAGCGGCAACGCACCGAGGCTGCCCTGGGTGCCCTGATTAGACGAGTTGGGCCAGTCCGTTGACCTCAACCGGGTGTAACCGCTGGTCCCATCGTTAGAGTCCGTAGCCACGGCCAACTCCACCTCATATCCCAAAATGACCAGGTTTCCTGGTGGCGTGGGCGCCGTCCAGGAGATCGCCATGTCTTTGTTGTTGGACAGCGAGGTGTTGCCATCCGGGTCAGTCCGCACAAACTTGGGGATGGACGGCACGGTGCCACCCGTCACCCTTTCCGTGCCAACGGCAGGGTCCATCCAAAAGGCCCAGGCCGTGCCCGCCCCGGCTACTGCCAGGAGCGCAACAATACCCAGCACCGCCATGAAGGTACGGCGGTGTACCGGCGAAAATCTAGGCAACACAGCGTTCATCTCCGTCACCCCGCTGTCCGCAGGTTGTCACAGGTGGCGGTCCCCTGGCCCAACCCCGCCAAAATGCTGTACGTGATATGCCAGTCAATCAGTGTGGACGGCGTTGTCCACGTGGTGGTTCCTCCGTCAAAACTCACACGAGCGTTCACGGTCAGCGTGCCGTCCACCGTGCGCGCCACTGAGGCCACCCAGTACACACCCCACCGAACGCTCGTGGTGTCTGGAGGAATGTTGAAGGAAATGGTGCTCCCGTCCGCATTCTCCTGGGACTTCACGTACGCCACTGAGTCCTTCACCAACGGCGGGTACAGCCCTAAGGAATCTTTGGTGTAGGAGTAGGCAGGCCACAGCCAGTTCAACCACGGTGACCAGTCAATGGTGGCAAGCGCGGGGTTGGCTGACGTGGTTCGCTGCGTCACCGTGTAACCGAGCAACGTGGCTCCTACGGGGAGGTCCGGCGCGTCCCACGTGAGCACAAAGTCCTGGCCAAACTGGGCGTTGCCATCGGCGTTGTTCCCGGTAGCCCCACCCGCCGCCGTGCAAATGCTGCTGGCGGGAATGTTCAAAGGAGCCAAGGTACCCGTAGTGAGATCCTGGCTCGCCTGTGCTCCGGTGGTCATCAGGGCCCAGGCGGCTCCGCCCGCTATTCCTCCTGCTGCGATAGCGCAAGCCATCCCCGCAGCCATCACACGCTTTCTCATCCCCATAACACGCTTTCTCATGCCCATCACCCCGTCTGCCTGGCTTGGAACACCGCCGTGGCGGTAGCGGTGACACCCTGTGAATCGGGCGTGGCCGGATCCAGCGCCACGGTGATGCAGGCGTCAATGGACCCGCCATCGGCAAGGTCAAGGCTCGGCTCGGACGCGGGTGGCGTACACGTCCCGTCCTGGGCAACCGTGCCGCCGGGAACCACGGTCCCGGTGTAATACTGTGCATCGTCGCCAGTGAACTGCACCACATACGTAGTCAGCGTCATGGGACCGTTGCCCGTCTTGTTGGTGAGCGTCACCTCGGTAGCTGCGGCATAGCCTGGATACCATACCCCGCCCGCGGGAGCCAACCCGGTCAAGTCCAGATCCGATGCTGCCTCGCCTGAGTCTTCCGCCACCAGTAACGTGATACCCGAGTCATTGCGAGCCAACTGGAGACCGTTAAACGTCACCGTGACGTCCACGTCGGCGTTCTGGTACTTCCCCGGTGTCCCATCCGCCATGGTGAGTTGGACACACACGCGTTGAGCCGTGGTGTTGGGGCCGTCTTGATCCAGTGCGCCAGGGACCAACACCTTCCCGGGCGAGTCCGTGATGGGAGTGTCGGCAATCTCTTGGTGGCAAATGGCATCACCATAAGGCCCGTCATTCGCGGTATATACACTATTGGCGGTGTAGGCCCACAGGGTGCTGAATCGGAACACGGGTATGGGCTGGGCTGCATAGTCATCATCCATGAAGTAGCCCTGGTAGTCGCCCGGTTCCGTGTTCAGAACCAAGTCCTGGTCGGTTCCATCGGCAAAGGTGACGTGAATGGCCACATCCACGGAGTCCACGCGGACGGGTGCGTCCGAACCCGCACTGTTTCCCACCGTGTACACGGCCGCACCAGACATTCCCGGGAAGAACCCTGCTCCGTAGGCGGCGCTCGTCGGCTGCAAACCGGCCATAATGAAGCTGCCGTTCATGCCCTGGGCCGTGACGTTCGCCTCGCCGAGACCATCGGTGCCAAAGTTGGCAACCTCGCTGCGGGCATCCACCAGCAGGTCCACTTGCCCGGAGGTCACGGTGGGCGCCGGTGCTGAACTCTGCAAGGCCCAGAACCCGTAGGCCACTCCCCCGCCCAGCACTAATCCTGCGGCAAGGCTTCCGGCCACCAGGGCGCGCCGTTCCACCCGTCCGCTGAAGCGTTTCCCGCTGAGGGTTCTCCTACGACGATCCATCACCCATCACGCCCCGTTCGGATCGATCTGGGTGAGTTTCACCGTGACATCCGTGAGGGGAACAGCCTGCTCCTGGGTACTGGTGGTGGAGCCTTGAACGTCATTTTCTGCGCCGGTGACGCCGTGGAAATTGTCAGGGCTGTTCTGAGCAAAGGCCGCCGTGAGTTGCACGGTGATGACCACATCACCATCAACGGAGAACTCGCTTCCCGGCGTGTACGTGTCACTGCCCACCTGGGCGTCTCCCACCGTGAGTGTCACTCCGCCGAGTGGTGTTCCTGTGTCCGGATCCGGGGTTACCTGGGTGAGCGGACTTGATTCGTCAGCCCAGCCGCCTCCGGTCACCTCGGCTACAACGGCCAGGTGATCTCCTTGCCCCGTGGCGGCAATAGAACACGTGGAGTACACGGTGTCGCCAGGGACAATGAACTCCACGTCATCTCCCCCGGCTGGGTTGTAACTCCACGGGGAGCATACTCCGGGACTCGCGGTGAGCAGTCCCGAGTTCAACGTGGCGGGCGTGGCGGTGGCATTGGCAGACCAGTACGCCATAGTCACGGGACCGCCTACCAGAAGCGTAGCCGTGGCGCCCACCGCCACCGCCGCTTTGGTGACCCTACCGGTGTTCGAGTAATGAGAACGTACCCATGCTGTCGTCGTGCTCAGGTGCCTCGGCTTATGCATCCACGCATGCGTAGCGGGCGCAATGCGCGGCAAGAGGAGGTGAGCGCTGTGGCTAGTCACGGCGCACCGTGACGGGGACGGGGACCGGCTGTTCGTCCTGGTCATTCCTTCTGCGAACCGCAAAGAGCACCAATGCTGCCAGGAGTGAGGCGAGCGAGGCGATGCCAAAGATGGCGCTGGTTCCCGTCACCGTCATGGGACCTACCGTCACGCCAGAACTGCTACCAGAAGCCTGCTTATTGACGCTGCCAGGAGGCAAGCCCACAGAACCGGAACCCGTGGTGCCCTTGTGCGAGGCGTGCTTGGCGTTGCCAGTTCCGCCAGAGCCAGAACCATTGGAACCAGATCCGGTGCCGTTCTTACCGGACCCGCCCTTGCTTGAGTTGTTACCGGAACCGCTGCCGCCGGAGTTGCCGTCTGAGTTACCAGACCCTGACCCATCAGAACCAGAGCCCTTGCCGCTCCCTCCCTTGCCAGAGTTGTTCCCTGAGCCACTGTTACCGGAGTTATTGCCGGAGTTGTTTCCGGACCCGCTACCCGAACCCTTTGTGGGTGTAGGGGTGGGCGTTGGTGTGGGAATCGCAATCCGCATAATCACCTGCGCATTGTCATTGGCTCCCACCGTGTCATTCATATCCTCGGCGTGAACACCGGGGAAGGTCACCACGTCACCGGGCTTACCGACGATGGTGCCAGTGATGGTGAAGGTCATGCCGTGGGTGGGCGCTAACGTTCCCACATCAAGCACCAGGTCCGTGGACGTGGTGGTGGCCGCACCCAATGGACCGGTAAATGCCACGCCTGGGCTGGACGAGTAGTTCTGGTACTGCGGAGGAATGGTGACGGTAGCCGTGATTCCCGGGACCGTGAGGTTCCCCTTGTTGCTCACCGTGATGGTGAACACTGCGGTATCGCCAGAAGTGTACGTCTTATCCTTGGGTGCCATGACCACCGCGATGTCCGCCACCAGGGTGTACGTCACGGTGAGATCATTGCCGTTCTCATCCACCAGGGGGTTGCCGTCGGGGCCGTTGATGGTCACCGTGATGGTGCCAGGTTGACTGCCGTCAGGAACCGGGATGGTTCCCGTGGCATTGCCCTTGTCATCCGTGGTCAACGTACCGATGACGTTGCCGTCCTCATCCGTGATGGTGACCGTGGTGTTGGGAGGCAAGTTGCTTCCGGTCAGGGGAAGCGAGCCGTCATCATTGGGGTTCTTCTCATCCACAGTGATGCCGGGAACCGGGACGGTCACCGTGCTCTCACTGGTGGTTCCGTCCGGCAGGGTGGTGGTCACCGTGTAGTCACCCGGTGGGAGGTCAGGCGGAATGGACACGGTGCAGTTGCTGAGCGTGCCGTCGCTGGCCACGGTACACGTTTCCGTTCCTACCGTGTTTCCATCCTTATCCGTGATGTCAATGGTCACCGTTCCGCCAGGGGGCAGGTTCTCACCAGAGATGGTGAGGTCATCACCCGGGAGAATGGTTCCGGGGACGGTCACGGAGGGTGGCGGTTCCGGCGTGTTGTACGTGGTCTCCACTTCCGAACCATCGGGCAGGGTGATGGTCACCACGTGGTCACCGGGTGTGTCACTGCCGGGGAGAGTACACCCGGTCAACGTGCCACTCGGGCTGACGGTACAGGTGACGCTGCCTCCATCGTCGTCGGTAATGGTGACGGTACCGCCGGGTGGCAGATTGCTACCGCCTACGGTGATATTGCCGTTGTCATCCGGTCCGGTGGGGACAGTGATGGTGGGACTCTTGGTGGGCGTGTCATCCGTGGGGATGCCCGAGTCCGGATCCACCACCGTGATGGGCGTGGTAGACGTGTTGCCGTCCGGGTCGGTGATGACCACCTGGCAGCCCTTGGGTTGGCAAGCCGCAGGATCATCCGGAACTGGCACGTTGGTGTTGGGGATTTTCCCGTCAGGACCCACCGTCACGGTTTCCGAACCCACCACGTTGCCGTCACCGTCCACCACGTCAATGGTGATCTGGCTGCCTGGGGGGAAGCCGCCTCCGCCCACAATGGCGTCCCCGCCGCCGGGCACGGTTTGGGTCACGTCAATCTCGGGTTGGCTGGGCTTGTACGGATTGCTGGGGTCATCCGGAACGGTGACAATCGTGATGACGGAGGGGTTGTCTTGGCCATCCTCCGTAGCGGTCACCTTGTAGTCACCGGGGGGCAGGTCCGGCGGAATGGTGAGCGTGCCCGAGCCTTGGCCCGTGGAATCCGTGTGAATGGTGATCTGGTCCCCGCCCGGGCCCGTGACAATGACGTCCGTGTCCGGAGGGAAGTTGGACACGTTCACGTTGAGGTTGCCGTCACCGTCCGGCGTGATGGTTATGGTGGGTTTGCTGGCGGGGTCCTCCGCCACGTCAGATTTCACAAACGGCGCCGAGGTGTTGGTGTTTGCCGTGGTGTCCGTGGCGGTGAGAGTGTACGTTCCCGGAGCCAGGTTAGTGATGTCACAGGTGCCAGAGATGGTGCCGTCCGAGCTGACCGTTTGCGGATCAGGCGGGCACACCACCGTGCCGCCATTGCCGTCAGGAACGGTGATGGTCACCGAGTCACCGGGAGGGAAGCCCGAGCCGGTGTAACTCAGAGTGTTGCCGTTGACCCCCGTGGACAGGCGAGGGACTTGGGGTTGGATGGAGCCGGTTCCAGAATCATCCGTGAAGGAACCCACGTTGTCACCGGTGGGCGGGAGCCACTCGCCTGGGGTGGTGGGCTCGTTAGTGTCCGGGGTGGCGGTGGTGTCCGTCTCGTTCTCGTCCGTACAACTGAGGGTCACCAGAACGGCGAGCGCCGAGGCAATCTCATCCATGGTGACGTTGGTGGATTGTGTGGCCGCGTCTCCGTACGGGAAGGTGGCCGTGACTACGAGTTGGTGGACGGTGTTACCAGGGATGGTAAAGTTGGAACCCGCGTTGGTGGAGGCTCCGCCGTCAAGGGATTCGGTGAAGACCAGCGAGTTGGCAAACTCTGAACCGGTGCCGCTGGTGTTGTTGAACGTCACCGTGGCATTGCCCGTGGCGGCGGTGCAGGTTTCCGTTTTCAGATACAGCGTGGCCGTGGCGGAATCACCGGGAACCCA
>JAIRQO010000046.1 GCA_031256435.1 Cellulomonadaceae bacterium | reverse complement strand
GCGGGGTTGGGCGGCGAGGTCTGCGGCCAGGGTGCGGATGTCCTCGCGGGTGACGGCCTTGATGCGTTCCAAGGATTCGTCGATAGTGGAGAACTCCCCATACACCAACTCGAAGCGGCCCAACCTGAGAAAACTCACGTATCCCCTGTTGTTGATACGATCGGTCACGTCGGAATAGGTCGACAGGTATAGCACACAACCTCACTTTGCAGCTCAGGCTCAGCCGCGACCACATACCACGACACCTGAGTGGAATGTCCAAGGAGGATAATCACTGCGGCAAATGAGAGAACCGTTCTCATTAGTTTCATCGACCCTTTACCGTTTTCGCAAATCATGATTACCTCAGGATGCCAGCATCTCATACCAAATACCAGGTCCACCAACTGCTACTCTTAGCAAGTTCCACAATTGACATCGGAGGACTGGCGTCTTGGCATGGCGAAAATAGAAGAATCGACGATAACAAAGAGTGACATCTATCAATGTCTTGTTGATGCTGGGCCGGGTACACCGAAGGATGTTGCGGGTCGTCTTGATCAAGACGACATCGAGGGAATCTCCTCTGCGCTTTCCGACCTTCAGAGCATCGGTCTCATCACACAATCACCCTGGGAATTCGACTCCTATCGAGCGCATCCGCCGCAACAAGCTTTTGTCCACGCCCTCGGCATCATCACTGAGCGATTACATGCCGATGCGGCGATCATCCGCACTTCGGCACAACTGGCAAATGTGAGCACTTCGTCACCTCCAGATGAGGGTTTCACTCGCATTTCCGACCGCGATGAATACCTCGACCGCATCGGGCAGATCGCGATGGGAGCATCGGAGAGCCTCTACTCGCTGCTTCCATTGACTCCGTCGAACAAGGAGTTAGAATCAGCGGTTGACTTCGATTTGCTGTGTCTCGAATCTGGCATACCGATCCGATCTATCTACCCCGACGATGCTCGGTTGAGTGCTGGGGTACGCGAGTACTACGAGAAGACTGCGCCATTCGGAGGACAGATTCGCACGACGATCCACCCAACGATCAACCTGCGAATCGTAGATCGCACCACCGTCATCATTGACGAGATCACGGCACCTCGTGAGATATCGGGCATCATCACCCGTGAACCGGTCATCGTTGGAGCGATGGTACTCTTCTTCGATCTCTTGTGGGACCAGTCTCCTCCGTTAGTGTCCAATTCGGGTTTGTCTCAACGGGAAGAGCATGTCATCGCCCTCCTTTCTGAGGGACTAACCGAGAAGGCAATTGCTGCACGGCTCAATCGCTCACACCGCGTTGTCACCGAGGTTGTGAGGAACCTCAAAGAAACTGCGGGAGTGAACTCGATGTTTGCGTTGGGGTGCGAAGCTGAGCGCAGAGGTTGGCTGGGCAAGCCCTGAAACCAAAATTTCCTCATATGGAAATTGCCACTCTCCGCAGCCGAAAATTCTTGACTCTTAACCACCTCGAATGGAACCATCGTGACAGAGGTCACATCCGTTACCTCACACCCAATCCCACCATCGAAGGTAGAGAAAGACAATGACGTCATCAACCCATAACCCCATGCCCACTCGAAGCCGCAAAATCGCAACATTCGCCGTTGCTGGCCTTCTCACCCTCAGCGCAGCCATCGGTACCGCCGCCCCAGCGTCGGCAGCCTCCGGTGCTGCAATCGCAAACGCCAAGTGCTCCGCAACCAACACCTTCATTAAGACCAAATCCGTCAGTTCAGGTGGCGGAACAGTTATCCACAAGGCTTCGGATGGACGTAGTCACACTTTCGCAGCGGCCAGCGGTACCGTCACTCGGCAATGGTTCACGCAGAGAGCAATTCTGGCAAGCATTTCCGCCGGGGCAACACAAATCACAAGTTTCGGATACTCTTGCACCAGCAGTTAGGGGAAGATGATGATTCGGAGAGCACTTCGGCCGATCCTCGTCTGTACTGCCCTACTCGCCATGGCGGGCTGTGCGAATTCGTCGGACTCGCTTGCCGTCACTGAGTGGAGCCAGCCGCCTTGGATGGCTGAAGTGCTCTCTCAGAGGGAACAGCAAGAATCATTTGTTCAGGCCTGCTTGGATTCTGCTGGCTGGGATCTCAATTTCAGCATGGTGGAGGGGATGGATACATCATCCATCTCGGAAAGCCAGAGACCAGCATTCGAGCATGACTTTAATCAATGCCAAGTTGACGCTGGTATTGACCTGGAAGCCCCTGCCCGTTCACCGCAGGATCTCGCCGTAGAGTTTTCCCGCCACCTTGACGTCTTTCACTGTCTGGAAGCTCAAGGAGTGACGGGTTTGGCCGAACCTCCCACAGCAGACGCCTGGATTGATGCCGCGCTCTCGGGCGGACCCGATATTTGGGTACCCTACGCTGACCCCGCCCTAGACACCGTGGGGTACCGCACGTGGGTAGATCTCCAAGCACAATGCCCGCAAGACTCCTAACCTCGCCCATGAAGAGGTCACGTCTAGTGCCCATACTCTGGGTAGCAACCACCTGCATCGCCCTCGGCATCGGTGTTGTTGCCGGGCGAACGGCATTTTCTCCGCCGAGCATTGACACCCCAGCACCCAAAACCCCCACGTTTACGGTGAGCGAAGCGACTGTGGGTGCCTCGATCACTCTTGGGGTGAGTGCTCGGTGGCCAACTCAGCCTATTCCCCTTGGCGGCGCCTCGGGAACGATCACGTCGATTGCCCTCAATCCGGGAATGAAAGTCAACACTGGAGACGAAATCCTGACGATCAACCTGAGGCCAGTCCACGTTGGCGAGGGAACTGTGCCATCATTCCGGGTCCTTGAGGAAGGAGTCAGCGGGTCTGATGTGCGTCAACTCCAACAATTCCTCAAGGATACGGGTGCCCACTGGACCGAACCCTCGGGAAAGTTTGATAAGTGGACCACGGAGTCAGTGAAGTACTGGCAGGAAACTCATGGCTTAGAGCAAACGGGAATCATTGAGCCAACGGACATCATTTACGTACCCCAACTCCCTGCGCGCTTCACCCTCAGCGATGAGATCACCATTGGAGCAACGATCACCGCAGGGCAGAATGTGCTGAACCTTGTTGAATCATCGCCAACGTTTACCGCTGATGTGGGAGGGCTCCAGAGTAGTGTCATCCCCACCACCGGGCAGGAGGTCTTCATTGATAGCCCCAGCGGTACCCACACCTGGACCGGGGTGGTCATGGGCTCCACCGACGATGGTATGGGAGGGATATCGTTAGCGCTCGGCACCCCGGACGGCGCAGCACTTTGTGGAAAACAGTGTGCAGCGGAAATTCCTGTGACACCCGCCGACACAATCCTGACGGGCAGAGTGGTGACCATTCCGGAGGTTGAGGGGCCGGCCGTTCCCCCGGCGTCCATTGGAACGAGCGCAGACGGCTCGCGCTTCGTTGTTGGCCTTGATGGAACGCGTATTCCCGTTGTTGTTCGTGCCACTGACGGAACTCGCACGGTTGTTTCCGGTGTTGATCCTGGGATGGAAATTCAACTCTTCGCCACGGTGCCACCAGAATCCCTGACCAACGGCGAACAAGGAGCCGGAACTCCTGCAGCCGATGATTCCGTGATGGACCCTGGCCCGAACGGGTAGAAATCCATGGCAACCATCGAGGCGTCCACCCCCATCAACGGAGTGCAAATCACCACCGACAACCTGGGGTTTTCCTATCGGCGGACCTCCCCAGAAATCATCTCGGGAATTGACTATTCCTTCAGCCCTGGAAGCCTGACAACCCTCACAGGACCCTCGGGATGCGGCAAGTCCACCCTGCTGTATCTTCTGTCCGTTCTGGTGTCACCAACACGCGGTTCCGTCCGGTGGGATGACCGCGACATTGAGCGTGCAACGGACGGAGAAAAGTCCCGGCTACGGGCTGCATGGTCAGGGTTTGTGTTCCAGGACGCCCTGCTAGATCCAGCACGAACCGTCCTTGACAATGTCTGTGAGTCAGCGTTATTTGCTGGTGCTGAACCCCAGAGTGCTCGTGCGAAGGCGAGCATCCTCTTGGAGCGGTTTGGTGTTCTGGAACGCAGTGACCATCGTCCCGGAGAAATCTCTGGCGGACAGGCGCAACGGGTGGCGCTCTGCCGCGCGCTGGTCACCGAACCCCGAGTGATATTTGGCGACGAGCCCACGGGGAATCTCGATCCCGAAACGAGTCTTCTGGTGTGGGATGCTCTGAGTTCCCATGCGCGCCGTGGTGCTACGGTCATCATCGCTACTCATGACCCCAGCCTCGCCGCTACTGCTGACGTCAACATCGTCATGAGTGCCCCGCAACCCGTGGGAATGTCATGACGGATCACACCGGACATCCGCGATGGAAATCGTTGATTCAGGATTGCCTCAAGACAACCGTTACTCACCGAGTCACGTCCTCAGCATCGGCCCTGGTAGTGGCCCTTGTATGCCTCATTGCGTTATCGACGGCCGGAAGAACCGCAGCAACAGAAGCGCACGTACTCGCCACCATTGATAGTCCAACAATGCGTCTCATTACGGTGAGCGACACCACTGGAGGTGCAGGAATTTCTCCTGATTCTGTGGACGCAGTGATGACGCTCCCAGGAGTAGCATGGGCGATGGGGTTTGGACCGGCATCTGATGCCCTTACTACAGAGCCGAATGGTCTCGGACCCTCAATGCCGGCTGGTGTTCCGGTTCGGACTATGACTGGACCTCTTCCACCGGAAGTGAGCCTTGTGCACGGCAGAGCGCCGCAACATCCTGGAGAAGCGGTGGCCGGCTCAACCGCTGCTGCCCTTCTCGGCTTCGCTGACGGAGCGGGGCCCGTCTACACCCGAGATCAGACGATTCCTGTGGTGGGTACCGTCCGCTTCACCGGGGCCCTTTCACGATTCGACGATAGTGTTCTCATCGTCACTGATGGGACTGCTGTCCAGCATGACGAAAGCCACAACCTCCGGTTCCTGTGGATTGTTGCGTCAGAGGCACAGCGCGTTGAAGAGATATCCCAGTGGGCTTCGTCAATACTCCTTGCGGCCCATCCCGAGCAAGTCACAATCGAGCAACCGGATGATGCGGCAGCGCTGCGTGATGTCATCTCGGGTCGCCTAGGAACGGCCTCTCGTCAACTCATGGCATCCATCCTTGCCGTGGGAATCCTTGTCATTGCCGTGACCCAAGCCGCAACCGTGTCCACCATGCGCCGTGACTATGGGCGACGGCGTGCCCTCGGCGCAAGCAGGAGCGCCATTGTTGCTTCCGTCATGATCCAGGGTGGTGTCACTGCGTTAGCGGGTGCGCTCGTAGGGACAATCACTGGACTCGTGGTGGTGTGGTCCACGATGAACTCATTGCCGTCAGCAGGATTTGTTCTTTCTCTCTTCACCCTCAGCATTGTGGGGGCTCTGCTCGGATCCATACCGCCAGCGCTCATTGCCGCTACTCGAGATCCCCTACGGATTCTGCGGGTTCCCTAAGACGACGATCATGAACTCTCGCCGAAGGGGCCCACGCGGACGGTGGTGCGGGGTTGGGCGGCGAGGTCTGCGGCCAGGGTGCGGATGTCCTCGCGGGTGACGGCCTTGATGCGTTCCAAGGATTCGTCGATAGTGGAGAACTCCCCATACACCAACTCGAAGCGGC
>JAIRQO010000039.1 GCA_031256435.1 Cellulomonadaceae bacterium | reverse complement strand
TGTGGTGACTCGTGATGGACGGGAGATCGGTGAGTTGGTTCCCCTCAGGCGGCGCCGGACTTTTGTGTCTCGGGAAGATTTCGCTGCGATGTCTGTCACGGCGCCCTCGATTGATCTTGACCGGTTCCGCGCTGATCAGGACGCCTTCCTTGACTCCTCGATGGAGGACCCGTATGCCCGCTGAGTCTTCACCCACTGAATCGGTGCACGCAGCACAAGCACCTCAAGGCCCAGCACACACTGCGCCATCCCCCGCAGCGCGTGGCCTGGTGGACACCAATATCATCATTCTTCGCAATCACATCAACCCGGCGTCATTGCCTCGTGATCTGGCAATCTCGGCCGTCACCCTTGCCGAACTCTCGGCAGGCATCCATCACGTCACGGGTGATTCACCCGAGGCAATCACTGAGCGGTCTCGCAGAATGGATATTCTCCAGCGCGTGGAGCACGAGTTCGATCCCCTGCCGTTTGACGCCGCCGCTGCCCGCCTGTACGGCAGGGTGTCCGCAGCAGTGCTGGCCATCGGGCGGCAACCCCGCCGCCGAATCGCCGACCTGATGATCGCTTCCGCGGCTGCTTCCAACGGCCTGCCTCTCTACACCACCAACCCCCATGACTACGTGGGCCTCACCGCTCTGGTGCGTGTCATCGCGGTTCCGGTTCCTCGTCCAATGCCCGAAGGGTGAGCCTCACCATGCCCCGCGTGACCAACCCCATCCTGCCCGGCTGCTACCCGGACCCAAGCATCTGCCGCGTGGGGGAGGAGTTCTTCCTGGTCTGTTCCTCCTTTGAATATTTCCCCGGCCTGCCGATTTTCCGTAGCCGTGACTTGGCCCACTGGGACCAGATAGGCCACGTCATTGACCGCGCTGGCATGCTGGATTTCACAGGAATCGCCTCGTCAGGCGGCCTCTATGCGCCCACCATCCGCCACCACCAAGGCACGTTCTGGGTGATCTGCACCCTGGTAGACCAGGGCAGCCCCATCACCCACGCGCCAGGCCGCGGCAACTTCATCGTCACCGCCACGGACGCCGCCGGCCCGTGGAGCGACCCCGTGTTTCTCGATGTGGACGGGTGTGATCCATCGTTATTTTTCGACGACGATGGACGGGTGTGGGCTCACGCTAACAGGCTCATCCCCGCTGACCGGGCCGCATGGCATGACCAGTGCGAGGTGTGGCTCCGGGAACTGGATCCCCAGGCGATGCAATTGACTGGGCCGGAGTACGTGATCTGGGACGGCGCGGTGCGCGGTGGCGTGTGGACAGAAGCGCCGCATATCTACCAACGCGACGGCACGTACTACCTTCTGACCGCCGAGGGCGGAACCGAAATTCACCACGCTGTGGTGGTGGCGCGCTCGCAGTCCGTGACTGGCCCCTACGAGGGCAACAAAGCCAACCCCATCCTCACCCACCGACACCTGGGCCAGGGTCAGAGCATCATTGGCGTGGGCCACGCGGACCTGGTGGAGGCTCCGGACGGTTCCTGGTGGGCGGTGCTTTTGGGGATGCGACCCTACGGAGGCTACCACTACAACCTCGGCCGGGAAACGTTCCTGGTGCCCGTGACCTGGGAGGACGGCTGGCCCGTTTTGGCGCCCGGCGTAGGGAAAGTGACATGCTCCGTGGAGGTGCCTTTCGCCTCCATCGTCGCAGGAAAAACACCAGGGACAATGAGCGCTGAGCCGTGCGGAACCGCCCTCGACCCCGGCGATCTGCGTTGGACTACCTTGCGGGAGCCGTGGGATACCTTTGCCCGCCGTGACGGCTCCGCGTGGGTCCTCGCCACGAGTCCCGTGGGGACTAGGGATGTGGGGACGCCGGCGTTCCTGGGGGTGCGGCAGTGTGACCGTGACGTGGATGTCACTGCGGAATTCACGTTCAGTGGCTTGCTGCGCGGAAATGCGGTGGGGCTGCTGGTGCGGCAGTCCGAGAAGGACTTTGCGGCGATTTCGTTGCGGCCGCCGCAGGACAAGGAAAGCCGGGGTCCGTTCTCAGTGGTGGTGGATCATGCTCAGGGCGGGGTGACGGCCGAGGTCAACAACCAGGGGTTGCCGGGGACGGAGTATGCCGAGATTTCCCGCATCACGTTGGCGTTGCAGGTGCGGGGGCAGGACTACACGTTTGGCGTGATGGGGGAGGACGGGCGGGATGGCCGTGGGGATGGGGGGAATGCTGAACTGGGGGAGTACGGGGATGGCGGGCGCGCTGAGTTGGGGGAGGTCGGTGCGTTTGTTCCGCTCCACACGGTGGACGGGCGGACCCTGGATACCGTGGCCACCGGCGGATTCCTGGGCCTATGGATCGGCGCGATTGCCATCCGCGATTCCCCCAGCGACCCTCCATGCGAGGTTCGCCTGGAGAAGTTCACCTACGCACCCGTGGAATGATCCCGGAACGGCCCACGCACAGCCGCCCGAGCCAGAGGACAGTTGCTGCGGCGAAGACCAGGATCAGGGCGCCGGTAGGGACCATGAAGGGGCCGTGCGGGCCGAGTCCCACCGAGTTCTGCCACATCATGCCCAGGGCTGCGGTGACGTACGCGGCGGACACCACCGGAGTGGAGGTCAGGACCCGGCCTGCCCAATCTCGCGCCGTCGTGGGCCCGGATTTCTCCGTTCCGAACGCTGTGGGCCCGGTTTGCTCACCTAATACGCCGCTTTGGGTGAGTGATCCGGGCCCAGAACGGCTGAGCGGCACTGATCCGGGCCCACGACGAAGGTGAGCGGGGTGATCACGTTCCGGTGTCGTCGAATCCGGGATCGGCTGCCCGCCACGCCGCACCGATCCGGGCCCACGCCGAACCCTGCCACGCCGAACCCCGCCACGCCGCAGCCCGCGCGCTTCCCAGCGCCCCACCGTCACCAGCAACCCAGCCATGACCACAGCAATCGCAGCCATCCAGGGCAACCGCCCCAGCCACCATCCGGACGTCCCCACGTCGGAATCCGGCAACCACCCCACGCCCACCATCACCAGCGCCGCCAGGAACGCCGCCACCATGTGCCACAAGAACAGGGTCATCACCACAGCGTTCACGGCAATCGTTGCACGCCAGGCGAACCGGGAACGCGTCAACCACCGGTCCACCGGCCCAGCCACCCACGCGGCAAACCCTACCTGCACCCCCGCAAGGGCCAAGAACGCCAGCGTAGGGGGAGAGGGGTTGTTGATGGTGGTCTGAGGCACGGCCACCATCGGCACGGGATACGGCCCCACCACGGTCAGCAACACCAGCATCGCGAGTGATCCCAAGAACAGCACGGCGGGGTGAACGCGTATGCGAATCTTCGACGAATCACCCCCGGCAATCTCACCCCACACAATGCCCGCCTGGTAGATCACCAGCCAGCCAAAGGCATAGTTCGCGTATCCCCACGCCTCCACGCCGAGGGCAACGCGCGGAATGTCCAGCAACGCCACAGCCGCAATCATCACACCAAGCACACCAGCGCCGCATCGTCGATGCAACCAGCACATCACCGGGGTCAGCACAATCACCGCAATGTAGACCACCAGGAACCACAGCGGCAGGATGATGACGCCCACGGCCTCGGCCAGGAATCGCTCGTCCACCGCCAGCCATTGAGCCACCACAACGCCCAGCAGCATCGCGCCCAGGAGCAGCGTCACAGGAGGAAAGAGGCGCCCGGAGCGTCCCAACAGCCACGCCGCCACTCCATCGTCGCGCCGCCGCCCCCAGGAAATCCCGTTCCCCGCACCACCCACAAAGAAGAACAGCGGCATCACCTGAAACAGCCAGGTCAGCCACCAGAAATCTTCCAGCAGTGGCAGCGCGTTGTACCCGGTCAGCCCGCCATCAGGCAGGCGCGCCACGGTCATCAGGAACCAATGACCCAGCACCACCGCCACGATGGCCAGTGCGCGCAGGAAGTCCAGATGCCGCAGGCGTGACAAAGGGGTGGCCTCAGCAAGATCACTCACTGAGGCCACCCCTAGGTTTGTCATGCGGAAACTAGCCCTTCACGGCTCCAGCCAAACCGTTCACAATGTGCTTCTCCATGGTGAGGAAGAACACCAGTGCCGGGATGACGGCCAACGAGGTGAAGGCCATCACCAGGGTCACGTTGGTGGACCATTGTGACTGGAATTGCTGAACGCCCAACGGCAAGGTTCTACTCAGATCCAAGCCAGCAATCTGAACGTTCGCTCCACCCACCTGCAACACAAACAGTGGCAGCATGTAGGCGTTCCAGGAACCCACAAAGGCCAGCACGCCCACGGTCACCATGCCTGGCTTGGACAACGGCAACAGGATCCGGAAGAAGAACCCCGTCCTGGTACATCCGTCCAGGTAGGCGGCCTCTTCCATTTCCTTGGGGATGGCTTTGAGGAACGGGGTGAGGATCACCACGGTGGTAGGCAGCGCAAACGCTACCTGTGGAATCACCACGCCCATATGGTTTCCCAGCAGTCCAATCTCACGCAGGATCACCCACGTGGGGAGGATGGCAATGGTGGCCGGGAACATCAGGCCCGCCGCAAACACGGCAAACAAGGCGCCGGCGCCGCGCAGGTTCATGCGGGCAATCGCGTAGGCCACGGAGGTTCCCAACACCACCACCAACAGCACCGTCATCAGTGCCACAAACACGGAGGCTGCAACGGAACCCCAGAACACGGAGGCGTTGCGGCCCACCAGGATCTGGGCGTAGTTGGAGAAAATCCACGGGTTGGGGAACCCGGCGGGGCTCTCCAACAACTGGATGTTGGTGCGGAATCCACCGAGCACCACAAAACTCACCGGGATGATGGACACGGCAGCCGCAATCACGGCCACCAGGTACACAATCGGTTGAGACCAGTGCATCGGCGCTTTGTGATTCAGCGTCTGCGGAACCCTGTCAAATTCAGGGGCAACGGTCATGGAACTCATGATCACGCATCCTTTCCGATGTCACGGTGCAAGATGAACTTCTGATAGAGCAAGGCCACAATCAGCGTCATCACAAAGAGAACCACGGCCACGGCGGAGCCGTAGCCCACGCGGTTGGCGTTCATCCCTTGGGACACCATATAGGTGGCCATGGTGTGCAGACCTTGGCGTGACAACTGCGTGGGTCCAAAGAGGATCCACACCATGTCAAACAACTGGAACGAACCGATGAGGGACAGGAAGGCCCACATGCGGATCGTCGGGCTGAGCAGAGGGATGGTGATCTTGCGCTGAATCTGCCACCATGACGCTCCATCCACCATGGCTGCTTCCGTGAGTTCCTCGGGGATGCCGGACAGTCCGGCAAGGAACAGGATGATGGCCAGGCCAATGTACTTCCACGTCAGCACACCCATCAGGATCCAGAAGCTCGGCGAGCCCACGCCACCCTGGTACCCCAGCCACGCGGTTCGCACGGCGGCGTCAGCGCCGGTGATGTCCGTGATGAGCGCGTTGAGGGCACCGGTGGGGTTGAGGATCTGAGCAAAGATCACACCGGTGATGACCTCAGAAAGCACGTAGGGAACAAAGATCAGCAGGCGGAACACCTGGCGAAACTTGATTTTACGGCTGAGCAACAGCGCCACGCCCAGCGCCAGCGGACCCTGCAGCAGCAGGGACATCACGGCAATGAGGAGGTTGTTACGTACGGCATCCCAAAAGAAGGGCTGCCCCAGCATCTGCGTAGGATTGAAGATGCGGGTGAAGTTGTCCACTCCAACAAAGTTTTGGAATGGTGCCACCGGGCTGCCGTCAAACAAACTCATGATGAGGGCATACCCAATGGGCACAAAGACGAAGGCTACGTATACCACCAGGGCGGGAACGGTGAAGCCTATGACTTCAAGGCGTTCACGCCAGGAGACCTTCTTCTTTCGCTGTTCGGTGCGCATCGGGGACAAGCCCCCTGCCCCAGCGGCTGCTGAAGCAAGGGGCTTGTCTACCGTGACTGTGTGAGTCATGGGCTAGTGATGTCCTTTGCAGGTATCAGCCAGCCGCGTTGGTGATCGCGTCAACAACGTCCTGCGGCGTGCCCTGGCCACCAATGAAGGCGGTGATGGCATCGTTCATCGGCGTGGCGATGGCGGGACCGAAGGCGGTGTCCAGCCAGAGCTGCACGTAGTCAGCCTGCTCAAGAGCCTGCACCACAGTGGTGTTGATGGAGCCCTCGGGGATGGAGTCAAACGCGTTGGGGTTGGTGGGGATGTTGTCCATGGCTGCGTAGGCCTTCTGCACGTCATCGGAGAGGATGAAGGCGAGCAGGTCTACGGCTGCATCGGGAGCATCGGCGTGGACGGAGAAGCCGTCGCCGCCACCCATGACGTTGCCGTCACCGGCGCCACCGGGGATGTTGGGGAAGGGGAACCAGGACAGGAATGCCGGGGGCAGGGTGTCCTCGGGGAGGTTGTTGGCCTCGTTGTAGATTCCACCCATAACGCCGATGTCCCACACGCCCATGAGCTGCATGGCGGCTTCGCCGGTCACTACAAGACCGGAAGCGGAGGTGGCACCCTGCTGAGCAGAGGTGGCTTCCCAACCCTGGTTGAACGGCACGCCGCCGTCCACGGAGGTGAGGATACCTTGCAGGTTCTCGCCAGCCTTGACCCAGCACTCGTCAGAGAAATCGTGGTTGGAGGAAGCGGCTTCCAGAGCGGCCTGGGAGCAGGTCTTGATGGCGGACCAGTACCACCAGTGACCCACGGGCCAACCATCCTGGCCACCCAGAGCAACAGGGGACTTGCCGGATTCCGCAATGGCGGTCCAGGCAGCCTCAAGCTCGTCGAGCGTGGTGGGGAACGAACCGGCGTCAAGGCCAGCGGCTTCCCATACCTCGGTGTTCACCCAGAAGCCGGAGGGGCCAAAGGTAAAGGGGAGGCCGTAGGTCTTGCCGTCTACCTGCCAACCACCAGCGTTACCGCCAATAGCGGCCACGGTGTCAGCAGCAGCGTCAGAGATGTCCTTGACGATACCCTGGTTTACCCAGTCAACCAGCTCGCCGCCGCCCCAGGACTGGAACAGGTCAGGAGCGTTGCCGCCGGTGAAGGCGTTGGGCAGAATGGTGTCGCGGAGGTCTTCGTTCTGGAAGGCCTGGACGTTGACGGTGACGCCGTCATTGGCTGCCTCGAAGTCCGAGGCTACGCCTTCCCAGAAGGAAAGCAGGGGCTCACCGGTGCCGTTGTGCCACCAGGTGATTTCTACGGAATCGCCAGCGGCGGCCGCAGTGTCAGTTGTTTCGGGGGTTGCTGCGGTGTCGGCGTCTCCACCGTTTCCACAACCAGCTGCAAAGAGGGCCACGGCCGCAACCATCGCGGCGATCCCTCCGAGGCGAAGCTTCCTCATCATGGGATAATCTTCCAATCCATCGTCGGACGTAAACTACGGCCGGTTGGCCGCTGCCCCTATTGCACCGGAGATGGACTGTCCGCCTTCACCGCTGTACGTGAAACCACGCACAAACAGGCGGAAATTCCGCAGAGTTTTTTCTCCATCCTCACTTTTCTTGACGTGCTACGGCCGTCCGTTCAGGCGTGCGGCGCCAGTTTTGTGAAACCGTTTTCCATATTCGACGAATCTGCATCGGGTTTGTATAGCGGCATTGGGTTGATGTGCCGCGCAGGTGATGGGCTGGACGTCTCTTGGTGTTGAACGCCGTTGGTCACTAGAGCGCAGCGCACTAGGGTGGGGTGATCCGGGCGGGGCCATATCTGAGCCGGGACATTTCTAGTGGGGCCAGTTGAGCCGCCACGGAACCTAGCGGCGCGCGCCCACAGGTGAGTGCCGGATTGCGCCGAGGGCTCAGAGGCGCTAGGGTTATTCCGCTGTGTTGTGGTGCGCGTTGTTAGATGCGTAGCCGCCGCCAGCAACAACTCCATACGGCAGGTTACCCAAGTGGCCAACGGGGGGTGACTGTAAATCATCTGCGACAGCTTCGGGAGTTCGAATCTCTCACCTGCCACCAGTTCGTACCATGCGTCACGCGGGAAACCGTGGAACGCATCAGCGGACACCAGGCCGATCGGCTCCACCCGGTCAGCCAGGCTCGGATTTCCTCACACGGTTCACTCCGTGTAAGATACCGTGCCGTTGCCCCGATAGCTCAGTCGGCAGAGCGTCTCCATGGTAAGGAGAAGGTCAAGGGTTCGATTCCCTTTCGGGGCTCAGTGAAAGCGGCGTGAGTTCGTATCTCAAACGGCTCGCGCCAATGTCACGTTATGGCGGGGTAGCTCAGCTGGTTAGAGCGCACGACTCATAATCGTGAGGTCGCGGGTTCGAGTCCCGCCCTCGCTACACACAGCGAATTCAGGCCCTCGCCAGCAACGGCGGGGGCCTTCGTCGTATCCGGCCTGCGACCCGGTGTGTATTGGTTGAGAATCGGGTTAGCGGCAATAATCCCCCATTCGTCGGTTGACGAACCCGGAGGGTGTCTCGAAACCACGTGTTCTGGCGTTGGCTCTTGGTACTGCGTTTCGCTAGTTCTTGGCCGGAACGGCGAGTTCGTCGAGCAGGGTGCGGATGCGGGCCTCGATGGCGTCGCGGATGGGCCGGACGGCCTCGATACCCTGCCCGGCGGGATCGTCGAGTTGCCAATCCTCGTATCGCTTGCCGGGGAAGTAGGGGCAGGCGTCGCCGCAGCCCATGGTGACCACCACGTCACTGGCCTGGACTGCGCCGGGGGTGAGGAGGCGTGGGGTAGCGGCGCTGATGTCGATGCCACGCTCAGCCATTGCTGCTACAGCAACAGGGTTTACGGCGGTGCCGGGGGCCGAGCCCGCGCTGCGCACCTCCACGGCATCGCCAGCCAGCGCTGTCAAGAAGCCGGCGGCCATCTGGGAGCGGCCTGCGTTATGCACGCACACAAACAGCACCGAGGGCTTAGGGTCAGGGGGTGTTGCTGCGGGTTGGTTCACGGTGGGTGAGTTGCCGTCCGTTGCGGCGCTGTCCATCATTCCGTCAGCCTCTCACACACCCTGACCAACGTCGATACGAAAGGCAGGCTGTGGCGCATCGACCCGGTGAACCTAGCCGCGAGGGTGGACGGTACGTGCCACGGTACCGAACCCTGGTTTCAGACAATTTCAGTCCAGGCGATCCATCAGGTATGATCAATCAACCTATGCCGCGCAACCTCGAAGCGGCCATTGACCCACAACCGATTGCACAACGCTAGAGGAACACCGCCATGGCTTCCAAAACTCAGGACATTCGCCCGAAGATCACGCTGGCCTGCGTGGACTGCAAAGAGCGGAACTACATCACCAAGAAGAACCGCCGCAATGACCCGGACCGCATGGAACTGAAGAAGTTCTGCCCGCGCTGTGGCAAGCACACGGCGCACCGCGAAACCAGGTGACCAACCCCATCCAACAGCCTACGCGGAGTGCCGCGTGGGCTGTTTTTGGTGCCTTTGGGGCGGCAGGTTTTGCCATTGGCACCTTCGCTTCGCGCATTCCCGCCATCTCGTCAGAACTACACCTGTCCGGCGGTGAACTCGGGTCCTTTCTGATGATGTGGGCCATCGGGTCCGTGGTGGCGTTGCCCGCCTCGGGCATGCTCACGGAACGCCTCGGCACTCGCGGTGCCTCCACCCGGTTTGCCATCCTCACGGGAGCCGCGCAACTTAGCCTCATCGTCGCGGTGCTGACCGGGCACGTGATCCTCGCCTCCGCTGCGCTCTTCCTGGTAGGCGCCGGTGCAGGACTCTGGGACGCCTCCATCACCGTGGAAGGCGCCACCGTGGAGCAGCGCCTCGGCACCATTGCCATGCCGCGTTTCCAAGCCGGCGAATCCCTGGGCACCGCCCTCGGCGCCGGACTCGGAGCGGTCATGGCGGCCTTGCACCTGCCGCTCCTGGTCCATTTTGGCGTAGCCATAGCGTTCTACACCGCCACGGGGTTGGTCTGCGCTCGGGCCTATTTGCCTGCTTCTGCGACGAACGAGCCAGCGCCGTCCTCCACGGGAGTAACCCCCCATCGTGCCGGGCGCGCATCACCTACAGCGTTGGCGGCATCGTCCGTCACGGTGCCGCCAGAATCGTTGAGCGTCCCATCCTGGCGTACCTCCCTGGCCGCCTGGCGCGAACCGCGCACCCTCCTCCTCGGCCTGGTCATCCTAGGCGCTGCCCTGGCCGACGGAGCCGGGGGAGACTGGACCTCGCAGGCCATCCTCACCGGATTCCACACCTCCGAGGCCACCGCCGCACTGGGCACCGCCCTGTTCTTTGGTGCAGCCTTAACGCTGCGCCTGGCCGCCGGGCGCATTGTGGCCCGGTTCGGCACCGTGCGCACTTTGCGCGGATGCTCACTGGTCACCCTGGTGGGCGTGACCCTGTTTGCGCTGTCCCCGTGGTTGCCGCTGGCGCTCGCGGGCACCGTGTTGTGGGGATGCGCCTGTGCGCTCGGATTCCCCCTCGGCGTCTCCTCCGCTGCCGATGATCCCGCCAAGGCAGCCCACCGGGTTGCCGCAGCCAGCACCATTGGATACCTCGCCTTCATCATGGGACCGCTAGTCATTGGACTTCTGTCCGAGGTGGTGGGGTATCGCCTGGCGCTGTTGTTCATCGTGATACCCATCGCGGTGGCATTAGTGGCGGCCGGTTCGGCACGGCCATCGTCGTCGAACAGATAGAGTCACAAGACACCTCGTTGACCTGCACCAACCCGCCACACCGCCGTATTCTTGACGGGTGAGTACCCAGAATCTTGCCGATCTCACCACCATGCGCGTGGGCGGTCCGGCGGCCGAGTATGCGGAAGCGACCACGGAACAAGAGTTCATTGAGGCCGTGCGCACGGCCGACGCGGCGGGCACGCCTGTGCTGATCATCGGTGGCGGGTCCAACCTAGTGGTGTCTGACGCCGGTTTCCCCGGGCTCGTGGTGCGGGACGCTCGGACCGGAGTGGTGAACAAGTCCGTGGACGCCTGTGGCGGGGCCAATATCACCGCCGTGGCAGGTCAGGACTGGGACGAGTTGGTGTCCACCTCGGTGGACAACCAGTGGGTGGGAATGGAATCCCTCTCCGGTATTCCCGGCACCGTGGGCGCCACGCCCGTGCAGAACGTGGGGGCCTACGGGCAAGAGGTGTCCGGCGTGATCTCCTCCGTGCGCACCTGGGACCGGGCCGTCAATCAACTGCGCACGTTCTCCCGCGCGGAACTCAAGTTTGCGTATCGCAACTCCATGCTGAAGGACTCCATGCGCGCCGAGGCCAGCGCTGAAGACCCGCACGGCCCGTGGTACCCCAGTCCGCGCTTTGTGGTGTTGGACGTATCATTCCAGATGCGCTTGGGGCGGTTGTCTGCACCCATTGGCTACGCCGAACTCGCGCGGACGCTGGGCGTGGAGGCCGGGCGCCGGGCGCCGTCAAAAGCGGTGCGCGAGGCGGTACTGCACCTGCGAGCGGGCAAAGGAATGTTGCAGGACGGACGCTTTGGGTCCGAGCCAGGGGCCGATCACAACCGCTGGTCAGCCGGGAGTTTCTTCACCAACCCCATCATCCCCACTGCTGATGCCGCACGTGTTTTGCCCGACGACGCTCCGCGATATCCGGTGCGGACCGAGGTCCCGGAGCGCGAGCACAATCCGTCGCTCGGGCGCGTTGACCCGGACGTGATTAAAACGTCCGCGGCGTGGTTGATTGAGCGGTCCGGCTTTGCCAAAGGCTTTGGGATTGCGGGGGCGGAGAGTCCGGCCACGCTGTCCACTAAGCACACGTTGGCATTGACCAACCGGGGCAACGCCCGGGCCTCGGACATTGTGGACTTGGCCGTGACCATTCGGGACGGCGTGCGGGATGCGTTCAGCGTTGTCCTGGAACCCGAACCCATCCTGGTGGGCCTGCACCTGTAGCGCTGGTGGCGCCGCACCCGGGCACCGGGTGGCGCTGCACCAAAGCACAAGCACACCCACCCTCTTTCGCCGTGGGGGTGCGTTGGTACGCGTACGGGGGGTCAGACGCGTACATTCACACCCCCACGGCGGAAGCGGACGGGGAGCGGATACGGGCGGGAAGCCGATACGGGCGGGAAGCGGATACGGGCGGGAAGCCGATACGGGCGGGTCCGGAGGTGCTTGGGGCAAACGGGCAACACTGAGGCCCGGCCCCGGCGCGTGGTGCGCTGGGAACCGGGCCCACGTGGATCACTTCACGTGAGCGAACCAGAACGGTCACGGAAGGATTCGCCACGTCTGACGAATCAGACGTGAGGAAGGTGGTGCTTTGCGGTGTCCCGAGGGAACTCGGTACACCGGGTCAGCACCCTATGGAATTGTGCCGGGTCAACGTGTCTGGTCAGCACACCGGCTCAACCACTGGATTAGCACCCTGGCTCAGTACACCATGATGGTCTCGCCCATGGGGGCAACTCCGGTTTTCCAGATGTAGTCCATGGCCGTGTAGGAGATGCGCACGCACCCGTGGGACGCGGGGTACGCCGGAACCGAGGTGTAGCCGTGCAAGGCCACACCACCGTTGAAGTACTTGGGGCGGTACATGAGGCCACCGGACAGGGTGGACGCGTGCATCCCGTTGATTTGGCGAGAGAACTTGTAGGTGCCCTTGGGGGTCTTGATGGACTCGCCAATACCAGATCCGGTGGACACGTTGAAGATCTTCACTACCTTGCCGCCCTTGACGTACAGCAGGATTTGCTTCTTCAAGTTCACTTCAAGGTGGGTACCGCTCTTGGACTTCGGCTTCACGGTGAGACCCTTCTTCATGGCCTTGGCCGTCTTGGGACCTACAGCACCATCACGAGACAACCCCTTGGCCTTCTGGAAGGCCCATACGGCTTGCTGCGTGTTGGCGTCATAGGTGCCGCTCGCCTTGGGTACGTAGAAGTGCAGTGCGGACAACCGCTTTTGCATGGCCTTGACGTCCGCGCCCTTCATTCCCACGGTCAGCGTGCGGTCACCAAACTTCAGGTCCTTCACCTTGGCAGTTTTGGCTGAGGTCTTGGAGGTGGCCGTGAACGCTGAGGCGCCGGTTCCGGTGGCCTTGGCGGTGACCTTCACCGAGATCTTCTTCTTCACATCTGACGTGGTCAGCGTGTAGGTTTTCTTGGTGGCACCCTTGATGGCCTTGCCGTTGCGCAGCCACTTGTAGGTGTAGGAAATCTTGGCTGGCTTGGGGGAAGCCTTGAACCCACTCGGCTTGGCGGTGAGTTTCTGCGCAACCGTGGTCTTCCCAGAAATGGTGACCTTGCCGGCGGTGAGTTTCAGTGCCGCAACCTTGGACGTGGCCTTGCTTGTTGCCGTTGCCGTAGCGGTATCCGCCTTGGCGGTCACCTTCACCGTAATAGTGGTGCCGTAATCGGCAGCAACCAGCGAATACGTGGGGTTGGTGGCCTTGGAGATGGCCTTGCCGTTCCGCATCCACTGGTAACTGTAGGTCACCGTGGTAGCAGGCGTTGCATCGAATCCGGCGGGCGTGGCGGTCAACTTTTGACCCACCTTGGCCGTACCGGAGATGGTCACCGTGCCCGTGGCCACCGTAGTGCCAGTGGTGTCCGCCGCAGTTGCTACAGGAGCAGTGGCAACAACACCAGCCACAGGACTTGGCGCAGCACTGGTGGCCGCCATGGCTACACCCGGCGTGAAGGCCAGTGCCGCCGCGATGATTCCCACAACGGGGCCGCGAGCAACGTGGCGCCGAGCGCCAGCGTGCCCAGGCAGTGCCGCCGCGTACTCAGGCACAAGGCCAGGCGTTTCCGCCGCAGTGGCAGTGGTGGTGATGGGGGTGATTTCCATGGGGTACCTCAGAGGTGGGAGTGGATGGAGGATGAAGTTCTGGTGAATGGTGCGGTGGAGGACGGGGTCAGTTGTAGGCAATCACCGGTGTGCCGATGGGGGCATCCCAGTGGTCCCACAGCCAGTCCATGCCGCTGTAGGAAATGCGGACGCATCCGTGCGAGGCCGCGTGGGCGGGTACCGAGGTGTACCCGTGAATGGCAATGGCTCCGTTGAAGTACTTAGGACGGTACATGATCCCGCCCGAGGAGATGGTGGACTCGTGGGAGGCATTAAGTTGCGATGTGATGACAAAATCACCGGGGTTGGTCACGGCGTGGTACGTGTTGCCGTCTGAGCCAGCAAAGGTTCCGCCAAAGCCCGACGATATGTTGAAGATTTTCACCACGATGCCGTTGTCTACCGCCATCAGGATCTGATTGGCGAGATCCACCTCAATGGCGTTGCCTTTCAGCGTGGTGGTAGCGGTGGGAACCGTGCCCGCCTTCAGGGCCTTGCGGGTGTCCTTACCTACACCGCCGTTGCGGTCAATCCCGGCAACTTTCTGCAATGCCATCACGGCTTGCACCGTGTTGGAGTCAAACGTGCCGTTCTTGGCGGGAACAAAGTAGTTCAGGCTGTCCAAGTAATACTGGAGCCCGAGCACGTCATCACCATTCATCCCTGCGCTCAGGGTGCGGTCACTGGCGTCAAAGGCGCGTTCCGCCTTGGCAGCGCGCTTTTCTTCAGCAGCGCGAACCTTGGCCGCGTGCTTGAGGGCGGCATCAAACTCGGAGGTGATTCCGTGGTAGGACGCCATCATGGTGGCTTTGACCTCGGCGGGGTGGACCGTGGCGTGGCGGCCACCGGTGGTGACCGCGGTATCGCTCGTCTCGTCGGCAGCGTTGGCTGCCGTGCTTCCGGCAAGGACCAGGGCAGCACTCAGGGATAGCGCAGCAACTGACTGCGCAGCAAGGCGGTGTGAGCCTCGGCGCTCGGCAGTGGTAGCTGAAGCCTGGTGCTTCTGCAAAGAAGTGCGGTACATCCTGAGTTTGCCTTTCGATGTCACGGGATACAACCCCGATCTGGTGAATAAAACACTAAACCCGATCCGGCCACCGTGGGTAGAAATGTGGTGCATCTCCTAGCAATCCCTGCCCGGTTGAGGGCAGAATCACATTTCCTAGGTGGCAATCACGGGGGCGTGAGTGGCTGGGGCGAGCAGAGTTAGTGACCGGGTTCACGCTGCCCTCACTCTCGTCCTCACTCTCGCCCTCACCCTCGCCCGGCGAGCCCTTCAGGCGGCGCGCTTGCCTCTCCCCAACAGCCCGTGTGCGTCACTCGGTGCCTACTCGTGGTACGCAACGCCCACCAGGACTAGCCTGTTTGGCCTTCGGTGGCGTACAGTGTTCCCTGGATGTGGTCGCTTTGCGGCGCCCGCAACCGCAAAGGGCGGTGGCACAATTGGTAGCGCAACGGTCTCCAAAACCGTAGGTTGCAGGTTCGAGTCCTGTCCGCCCTGCTGAATGGTTCAGCACTGACCGGCACACAAAGGGGAGTTCGAGTGAGCGATACCGCCGCCGTAGCCAAAACCGCCAAGGGCAAGGCGTCCAAAGAGGGCAAGCCGTCCATCTTTGCGCGGATCGCCTTGTTTGTGCGCCAGGTGATTGCCGAACTGAAAAAGGTGGTCTCGCCCAGCCGTAAGGAACTGCTCAACCTCACCGCCGTGGTACTGGTCTTCGTGGCCATTGTGATGGCTTTTGTAGGGCTGTTGGACTACCTCATCGGCCTCGGCGTTTTCCACTTGTTCGGCTAGTACGCCGTCCGTCATTTAAGTCTGTAAAGGATGAATTGTGTCCGATAACGTGTTGCCCGCCGTTGATATTTCCGACGACGATGTTGCGGCCGAGGTCCTTCGGTCGGTTGAGCCAGGCGCGGATGACGCTGCCGCGGCCCTTCGGGTGGTTGAGCCAGGCGCGGATGCGCCGACGGTCGAAACCACCGAGGAACCCACCGAGGACCTTGGGGCGGTTGAGCCAGGCGCGGATGCGCCGACGGTCGAAACCACCGAGGAACCCACCGAGGAAGCCCCGGCAGACGAGCCCACCTCGGACGCCGCCGCAGAATTCCGCGCCGAACTGGAGGCGCAGGAGGGCGATTGGTACGTCATCCACTCCTACGCTGGTTATGAGAACCGCGTTAAGCAGAACCTGGAAACTCGCATCCAGACCCTGAACATGGAGGAGTACATCCATGAGATTCAGGTACCCATGGAAGAGGTCACGGAAATCAAGAACTCCGTGAAGAAGCAGGTGCGCCGCGTGCGGATCCCCGGATACGTGCTGGTTCGCCTGGACATGGGTGACTGGATGGAGCCCGAGGAACGCAACGCCGTATGGAACGCGGTGCGTCACACCCCCGGCGTCACCGGCTTTGTGGGTAACGCACACGCGCCCATCCCGCTGAGCATTGACGAGGTGTACTCCATGCTCGCCCCCGTCATGGTGGAAGCCGCCGTGGCCGAGGAGAAGAAGGCGGAAGCCAAGGCCGCTGCTGCCTCCGGTAAGCCGTTGGAGGTTGACTTTGCCGAAGGCGAGTCCGTCACGGTGAACGACGGACCGTTTGAGGGCCTGCCCGCCTCGGTGTCTGAGATTGACATGGTGACGCAAAGGTTGAAGGTGCTGGTACGCATCTTTGACCGCGAGACCCCTGTTGAACTAGCATTCACTCAGGTTTCCAAGATATAGCTTCCTGGATTCCAGGAAAACTCTGCAATACCGCAACCGGGTCATCGCTCGCAGCGTAGGCCCTCGAACAGAGAATGAGGTGCAATCATGCCCCCCAAGAAGAAGGTAGCTGGCTTAATCAAGCTCCAGATCAACGCTGGAGCCGCTAACCCGGCACCGCCCATTGGCCCCGCATTGGGTCAGCACGGCGTCAACATCATGGAGTTCTGCAAGGCGTACAACGCCGCCACAGAATCCCAGCGTGGCAACGTCATCCCGGTAGAGATCACCGTGTACGAGGACCGCTCGTTCACGTTTATCACCAAAACCCCGCCCGCCGCCGAGCTCATCAAGAAGGCCGCCGGGGTAGCCAAGGGTTCCGGAACGCCCCACACCGTCAAGGTAGCGAACCTCACTGTTGACCAGGTGCGTGACATCGCCCAGGTCAAGATGGAAGATCTCAACGCCAATGACATCGATGCCGCCATGAAGATCGTCGCAGGGACTGCCCGATCCATGGGAATCACCACCGATCTGTGAGCGAGGTGATGGCGTCCTGCGGCATTCGGGTGGTTGAGCCAGGCGCGGCAGCGCCGACGGTCGAAACCTCTCGATACTCAGCACCCCCGCTTCATCTCACAGATAAACTGTGAGCGGTCTCGTCGGTTGAGGAGCCCGCAGGGCGTCTCGAAACCACGGGAATCGGGCGGTTGAGCCAGGTGCGGCAGCGCCGACGGTCGAAACCTCTCGATGCATAGCACCACCACCTCATCTCACAGCAATGTGAGCGAACCGGGGAACGTTACTCCCCAGTGGCAGGGCAACCGCCCGCTACGACCACAACCAAGAAAGAAGAGCCACCATGGCACAACACTCCAAGGCGTATCGCGCCGCAGCGGCCAAGATTGACCGCACCGCCCTCTACTCCCCGCTCCAGGCTGTGCGCCTGGCCAAGGAGACCGCTATCACCAAGTATGACTCCACCGTTGAGGTGGCGTTCCGCTTGGGCGTTGACCCCCGTAAGGCGGACCAGATGGTCCGTGGTACGGTGAACCTGCCGCACGGAACCGGTAAAACGGCCACCGTGTTGGTGTTTGCTAACGCTGCCAAGGCTGAAGAGGCCAAGGAAGCCGGCGCTGACTACGTGGGCGGCGACGAGTTGATTGCCAAGGTCCAGGGCGGGTTTGTGGACTTTGACGCCGCCGTAGCAACCCCGGACCTCATGGGCAAGGTGGGCCGTTTGGGCCGCGTGCTCGGTCCGCGTGGTTTGATGCCGAACCCCAAAACGGGCACCGTCACCATGGATGTGGCCAAGGCCGTTGCTGACATCAAGGGCGGAAAGATTGAGTTCCGCGTTGACAAGCACGCCAACCTGAACTTCATCATTGGCAAGGCCTCCTTCACCGAGGAACAACTCGTGGAGAACTACGCCGCCGCGTTGGATGAGGTCATGCGTTTGAAGCCCACGTCCTCCAAGGGTCGCTACCTGATCAAGGCCACCTTTGCCACCTCGATGGGCCCCGGCATCCCCGTGGACCCCAGCGCCAAGGAACGCCTCCTCGAGGACAACTAGCACCGAGGAAAACCCATCGCATCAGGGCCCCTGCCGAAAGGCGGGGGCCCTTGCGCGTTCTACCTAGCCCTTCCCCCGAGATTCTGCGAGGCCCAGAGGGCCCGCAGAATGACGAGAGGTAAGAAGTTCGTCAGTTCAACACAACCCGTCATTCTGCGGGTGTGGAGCGCCTTTGTCCCGTCATTCTGCGGGTGCGGAGCGCCTCGCAGAATCTCGTCTGGCGCGAAGGACGTGAACCAGCACAGCCACCGCTCCGGCGGTCAGGACAACGTGAACAATGGTCCACCGATCCCACCAGACCATCAGGCCGTGGAGGTCCTCGGTCACCAGGAACAGGATGATTCCTGCCACGGCAAGGAACGCGGAGAGTGCGAGCCAGCGGAGGCGACCTCGGCGAGACTGCGTGGCATTGTCACGCGTGGAATCCTCAGCCGTGGACTCGTCAGGCGTGGAACCCTCGGTCTGATCCTCCAAGGCGAGTGCAACGGAGTCGCGATCAACGCCCAAAGCATCGGCATCCACTGGGCGATCAGCACAGGCGGCCTCATCATCATCGTCATCATCGCGACGACGCACCGCCCACCGTCCTGTTACGAGGGTAGCCAGGGCGGCCACAATCGCCAGCAGGAGGTTGAGGAGCGGCCACGAGGCCTGGGCAATGCTTGCCACCTTGGCGGCGCTGGCGGCGTGCCCAGAACCCTGCCCAGAACCCGCGCCCTTGGCAGCCTTGGAGCCGGAATGCGAGCCGGACTTCGAGGCTCCGTTCTTATGCGCAGACTTAGCCGTGGAGGAGGTGTCTTTCGGAGAGTCGGAGGACTTGCCGTGGGATTTGGTGCCCTGTGAACCCTGCCCACCAGAACCCTGGCCACCAGCACCACCAGAACCTTGGCCACCAGTAGCACCGGCGCCCTTGCCTCCGCCAGGAGCCACGGCGTAGCCAGGAGTCTTGTCCTTAGCCACCGGGTCCACCACAATCATTTCGTCGGGGTGATGAGCGTTGTACCGGATCACGGCGTTCACGCCTCCCGCCACGGATGTGGCCGTGTCTTTCCAGGTGCTGTCATGGTCCAAATCCTGGGTGAGGGTGAACGGAATCGGCTCGGGATCGAGCGTGTACCCCTTCGGCGCTTTGGTTTCCACCAAGTAGTACTCGCCGTTCTTCAACCCACAGATCACCGCGTTGCCGTCAGCGTTGAAGCCCGTGAGGTTGTTGCCCTTATCCGGCCTGTTACGGTCCGGGTTAATTCCTGCTGGACCAGCCACAAACTCGCTGATAGCCACCGGTGCGGGTTTGCCCGTAGTGGCCTGAACCGAGGCACGCACGGACGGAGGCAAGGCAATCTTCAGCGGGGTTGCCTGCGATCCGTGAGCGTCATAATCCGCCTTGGAGAACACCTCAAAGGTGGTGCCGTTGAAGGCCTTGGCCGTGGCAGCGGAGGCTGCACTCTTCTCGGTGAGGTCCGTGCCGAACTTGTACACGGACACACCGCCAAAGTGCGTATCGGCTTCACTCGTGGCTGCCGGAGTGCTTGGATCGTTCACAAACAACTGAGCGGAACTGGCAATCAAGCCGTCAATATCCTTGGGATCTGGTGTGTTGTCCCCGGTCAGCACTACCGTGGCCTGGAACACCACACTTAGGTGTTGACCGGAAGCCGCCCACTCGGCCGCCTGGGCCAAGCCCTGCTTGGTGAGAGTGACCACGAGCGTGTTGGTCTCCGGGTCCACCGTGGCCTGATAATCCTCAGGGTCCAGCGGCGAGCCGCTGTCACCGGAGCCACTGTCAGCAGAGCCACTGCCACCAGAGCCCTTGCCATCAGAAGCGAGCGTGACCACCGGAGGCGCATCTACTAGTCCCAACTGCGCCGGCAGAGTTTCCTCTATCCGGTACAGCGTTGCGGGCAGCACCGTGGCATCGGACGATTGATCTGCGGGCAGGGACGGGAGGTCCGCGTTGATGGTCAGGGTCACTCGGTCTCCCAGGGACATCGCCGCAGAATCGTCGATCGTCTGGGTGAGGGTGGGTGCCTGAGCCGCTCGGAAAACCGCTACGTACGTGATATCGGTGTACGTACCGTCCGTGCCACGTCCTGGTGTCCAGTTGAGATCCGTGGACAGCGGGGCTTCGGTGCGGAGGTCATCCTGTGGGTATTGCCACCATCCCAGGAACGTGTAGCCGGGGATTTCAGCGAGCGTCACACCTGAAAGCTTCCCCGTGGCGGGGGCAGTGCTCTCACTCACTGTCCAGGGGTCCTGCTTTCCACTGGAGTTCACCGTCAAATCGCTACAGGGAGTGCCGTGATCCGGGCGGTCCGAATCATCTGCATTACGGCATTCCAGGGTGTAGGTCACCGTGGCGTCAGGGATTTCTTGGAATACGGCCACGTAGGTCACGGCAGCATACGTGCCGTCAGCATTGCGCGGGGGAGTCCATGTCTCGTCCGTGGACAGAGGCGGGAGGCCTTCTATGTTGTCCTGCGGGTAAATCCACCACCCCTTGAAGGCGTACCCGGGGATGTCCTTCAGGTCCACGCCGCTGAGTTTTCCGGTGAGGGGAGCCACCGTTTCCGAGACCTTCCAGTCGTCGCTCGTGCTGCCGCTGCTGCTATCACCAGAGCCAGCAGAGCCGTCACCACCACCATCACTCCCACCGCTGCGCAACGTCAGCGCGCTGCACGGGGTAGACGGGTCCGGCCTGTCAGAGCCATCACCGTTGCGGCATTCAATGACGTAGCCCACGTCCACGGGATCGTTCTCCACCCACACCGCGTATACGGTGAGCGCTTGATCCACGGTCAGCACGGTGCCTGGCGCCAATCCCGGGTCAGCCTTGGACGCATCCGGCGAGGACGCCCACCCAGCAAAGTGCATCCCGGCAGGAGCCACCATGCCGTCTCCGGAGAGCACAATCAGGCTCTCGCCCTGCTCATACTCCGAGGGATCCACGGGAGCGTTGCGTCCACCATTGGCCTTGTAGGTGATCTCCACCATGGGAGCATCAGGATCCACTACAAACGGTGTCACGCCATCGGCCAGCGGTGCCCACACGGCGTACAGCACCGTGTCAGCGCTGACCTTGAATGACGTTCCGGGTTGCAGCGTGGCCGTGGTGGCATCGGAACTCGTGGCCCATCCGGCAAAGGTCATGCCGTCCGGGGGCGTGACAGCACTCACTGGAGCATCAAGAACCGGCGCCAGGGAATCCTTGTCATACGTGGAGTTGGGATCTTCCACGGACCCTGCCTGCGCACCATTCACGTCATACGTCACCGAATACTGCACGGTGGTGGTCCACACGCCGTACAGGGTGACCGGCGCGGTGATGTTCTGGATGGTGTCCCCGTGGTTGTACTGCGGGTTGGGGTCCGTGGCCGTGGGATCGTCCGTCCAGCCCTCAAAGAACTGGTCCGCCGTGGGGCCTTGGGGATCGGCAATAGTGTGCGACGAACCCGCCAGGTAGATCTGCGCGCTGATGGCCACCAGTGGGTCCTCTGCTACATCGCGGTACATCGTGACGGTGTAGTAATTCACTACCGTGGTCACCATCTGCGCGTCGGAATCGCCCGACGGTGCGGCAAGCGTCACCTTCACTCCCGTGTCCTTGCCGTCAACAACCACCGTGAAGGTGCCTGGCCATGCCTCGCCGGCAAATGCGTTGTCTGACAGGATCAGGGGGACGTCATCCTCACCCGAATCCGGACGCAGCGCTACATCACCCAAGGTGGTGACGGCCACGTTGTCAATCTGCGTGACGACGACGGTGGGGAGGCTGGCCTGACGTTGGAATACTGCCACATAGTTGCCGTCAACGTTGAGATCGGACACACGCGGCGGGGTCCAGGCGGTATCAGTGGATACCGGGGTTTGGTCCAGGTAACTGCCATCGTCGATGCGGTTGAACCATCCCAGGAACACAAAGCCTGATGCCGCCGTAGCGGTGTTCTGCTCGGCCGTGCCGGAGGCTGGGGGTACGGAATCACTTTCGTGATCAATGGTTCCGCCAGATACGGCGCAGGAGTCCGTGTCCACACCATCGCATTCCACGGTGCCCGAGGGTGAGAGTGTCACGGCCCGGTAGGACAGATCCACGTTGTCCTCTTCAGAGAAAATGGCGTAGTACGTGACAGGGTCCAGTTCATCGGTCTGGTCACTCGCGGTGACGAGCGTTCCGTAAGTTCCGTCCGGGTTTCGGGCAGGCAGGAACGTGGACACAGCCGTGGTGTCATCAGCAGGACCCGTGCCTGACAGGCGGGCTGCATCAGCCCGGGTGTCCGGAACCGTGTCTGTGCTCCATCCCCAGAACTTGTACCCCTTCTTCACCAACGCGTCACTACCCACGGCTGTACCCGTGGCGGGTGCCACGGATTCGCTCTCGGTGATGCCCGCATCATCGTCGGAGGCAATCTTGACAAACCCACCATTAGCCACGGTGTCAGGGCACGTCAGGGAGTTGCACGTGCCTTCGGTGGCCAGCGTGACCGCCTGATAGGTCAAGGTCACATCAGGCAGTTCTTGGAACAGAGCCACGTAGGCACCCTGTTCATACACCTCTCCATCATCCACCGGGACGCGCGAGGGAACGTACGTGGGTTGATCGGACACCAGATCATCGGTGTCACTGAGGATTTCCGGCAACTGATCGGGATCAAACACGCCTGGGGTTTCGGTTGCTAGGAGTTGCGCTACGCGGTCTGCCTTGTACCACCCCAGGAATTTGTGACCGGGCTTACGGGCAACCATCGCACCACCGGCAACGCCGGACGCGGGGAGAACTTCACCCACCACGGTGGACACGTCATCATCGGGTACATCCTGATCAATGTCCGTGGCCTGGTCCGGGTTGACGTTGGGGTCCGGCTTGGTGGTGCTGTTGAGTTGCACGGTGGCGCACGGCGTGTGAGCCAGCGGTTGGTACACCGGGTTGGCCTTGTTGGTCAGACACATCACCGAATAGGCAATCGGCACGGGAGGGTTTTCCGTCCATTGCGCTTGGATGGTGATGGAATCCGCATCCATGGCATCACCCTGGGCATCCGTGTAGGAGCCCACGTCTGAGTACTTGGTGACACCCGGGATGACCACGGCCCCGTCACCGTCCACAGCGGTGTCTCCCACCATGGATACCGTCCACCCGTCAAAGGTGAACCCGTTCCGCCACGGGGTGTCCTGACCCGTGTCAAACGGGATCACGGAGTTCCACCGCAGCGCGCCGTCCTCGCCCACGGCCGGGGTGGAATCAATGCTTTGCGGGTGGGCGCGGGTGTAGCCGCGCGCATCGTTCAGGTCATAGTTGACCACGTAACTCTTGGGACCCCATTGTGCTTCCAGGCGAATAAACGGTGCGTTTGGCGCAGCCAGGGTGCCGAAGGAATCGCTATCTGTGACCAGTGCGGCTGTTGCCCCGTTGGCTGACACTTTCCAGCCGGTCAGCGTGTAGCCCAGGCGGTCCAGAGTTTCCGTGGGGATGAGGTTGGTGTCATTGAAGCCCACGGTGCGCTGCGGTTGCCAGCCGTCCGGGGCGGCAATGCCACCCAGGTCATACTGCACCACAAAGGAGGCGTCAGACCACTGGGCGTAGAGAGTGACGGTCCCGTCTGCGGGTTCAGTGTTCTGGGCCAGGTCCCGGAACTGCGTGGTGGGAAGCACGTAGGAGCCCGTTCCGTCCGGAGTGAGCGTCCACCCCACCAGGTTCTTGCCGGGGCAGGTGACGGCCGGGGTAAAACCGGAGTCCGTCCAAGCAACGCCCGTGGTGGGGCTGATGTCCGGAGAGTCAGCGCACTGACCGTCATAGGCAACGATGTAATCTGCGGACTCCGCGTACTGTGCCGTCAGCGTGATGGTGTGACGCCAGTCCACCACCTGCGGCGGTGTGCTGGTATCTGTCACGGGGTACGCCAGGGCGCTGTACGTGGTGCCGTCCTTTACGGCAGCAGAACTCGATTGGTCATATCCGTTGTTGGACACAGTCCAGTAACTGAACGTGTATCCCGCCGGAGCCTGGGGAACCGGAAGGTCCACCGTTTGGTTCTGAATGTCATCCGGGGTAGCCGTGTATTGCGCACTCGCAATGGGACTGGTGCCTATCCCCACGTTGTATTGGACCGTGTAGACGCCTTCCCCTGCCCACTGGGCGTACAGGGTCAACGTGTTGTCCGCAGGCTCCACTTGACCGGCAGCACTGGCAAAACTGTCCGATGTGGTCACTGCGCGGCCGGTGCCGTCCGCCGCCGTGTTCCAACCCAGGAACGTGTAGCCAGAACGCACCGGGGTGAGGCGGGGGAGAATGCTTTCCTGTGTCCACCACACCACACCTGCCAGGTCAGGAACTGTGGTGGCACCGTCAAGCGTTCCCCCTTGAAGGTTGTACTTCACGGTGTAGTCACTCTTGGGTTGGTATTGCGCTTGGAGCACAATGTATCCGGCGTTGAGGTTAGCGGCCAGTGAGCCAAAGGTGTCCGTGCTGGTCACCCCCACTTTGGAGCCGTTATAGGCCACACTCCAGCCCACAAAGGTATAGCCCTCGCGGGTGAGGTCCACATCAGGAATCAGGTCAGCATCACTGGCGTGAACGCCGTCCTTCTTGGCTATGGTGGTCAGGGTGTTCTGCGCATCGGACGGGTCAGTGCTGGAAGGGTCAGTGTAGGAGCCGCCAGCCAGGTCATACTGCACAAAGTAGGTGGGTTCCGGTTGCCATTGGGCATACAGCGTGACCGAGGTGACCGTGGGATCACCCTGGGCTAGGGCGTCATAGGTGGAACTGCTTCCGGCCAGGATTCCCGTGCCGTCTTTCTCGGTGTTCCACCCCATGAAGAAGTACCCGTCACGCTCGGGGTTGCCTTCCGCAGGGGGAACCACGCCAGCCTCATCCCAGGTCACCGTCTCTGCGGCAAAACTCGTGGGGCTGAGGGTGGAATCATCAGCGGCCTGGCCGTCATAATTCACGGTGTAGTCCGTGGCCGTCCACACGGCTTCAATCACCACATAGGTGGCAATCACATTCCCGTCAGCATCCTTAGCGGCGATGCTCGCATACGTGGTTTGCCCAGGAAGGAACGCCTCGTCATCCGAGGTCACCGTGTGTGTCCCGTTGTCCGCCACACGCCACCCAGAGAAGGTGTATCCATCTCGGCTGGGAGTGGGGAGGTTGACAGCAAAATCACCAATCTCCGCAGGCTGGCTGATATCCGGCAGTGGGTCCTGCGTGGTCCCGCCATTCAGGTGGTAAATCACGGAGAGGTATTGCGCGCGGCGCCACTGCGCCTCCAGCGTGATTCCCGGTTCAGTATCGCTCGCGGCCACATCCCCGTAGGCATCCGTGGAGGTGACTCCCTGAGCGGTCCCGTTCTCGGACACATCCCACCCCGTGAACACACAGTTATCCCGCGTGGGAATGGTGTCTGACGTGAGCGTTTGAGTTGCGGTCAGGCTGTCTGACGGGTCAGCAAGGCTGGGGGCCGTCAACCCAGACCCCGGCGTGAGGTTGATATCCGTCCAGGCCACCTGGGTTTTATCCGGAATATCCGTGGCAGGTCCGCACCCTAAATCGTCGGACACTGTGGTGACGTCATACGTGACGGTATACGAATCGTTGACCTCCCAGCCGGCATAGAGCGTCAAGGCGTGCGAGTCACCGGCCAGCGGCACCAGGGAATCCGCGGTTACTTCCGTGCATCCATCCACAGAGAAGTCCGTGGGTGCGCTGTCACAGGCGTACCACCCCGTTTGGGTGTAGCCCTTGCGCGTTGCCGTGGCGAGGTCCCCATACGGCGTGTCATAGAGAACCGTTTTGGACGCCGGCGTCACGTTCGACGAATTTGCGCCGTCCCAGTTGGGGTTAAAGGTGACTGTGTACGTGTCCGGCTGGAACAAGTAGCGGATGGTCTGGTTATACAGGGAATGGAAACCCGCCACGTTGCCATCGGCATCAACGGTCAACTTATCCTTATCCTCTTGCGTCCCCACAAACTCGTATCCATACGCGGAATATCCCGGCGGCAGGGTGAAGTACACGGTGCCGTAGGTGGGCTTGGTGGGGTCCAACTCCTTGGTGATATACGCCACGTAGGGAAGGTGTTCCTGGTACGGCCAGAAGTGATCCGAATCCGTACCAATCCCCGTCATCAACCGGCGCGTGCCGTCAGCATTAGTGGCCGTGGACCGATACTCCACATGAATCGGCATCACCATCTGCACTTCAGAGGACGTGGTGATTTCCGAACCAACCAGGTCAGAGGCCAGCGGATCGCCTACGTAGCCACCAAACTCCACGTAGTAACCCTTCACGGTGCTGCTGGGGTTATAGGAGAAGTCATTCCAGAGGTCCTTGCCAGTGTAGGCAAACTGGGTGACGTACTCGCCGGAGCTGTTATTCGGCTCCGCGCCGGTACCGGCAACACCATCCACATTGACGCCGTACGGGTTGTTCCAGTTGGCGTACACCCCAGCAGGAGCCCCGTTGCCGGTGGGATCGCCAGCCTTGCCAGCGGGAGCGGTGGCGTTGGTGATCTTGTTGTAGAACACCAGGTTGCCCACGGGTTGGCCGCGGTTGGGGTCCGGAATGACGCTGGCCCCCGCGGGAAGGTTGTCCACCGTGGGTTGGTCCGAGAAACTACCAAGGTAGGTGTTCTGGCCGTTGGCGTCCTGAATGACCCACACGTCATCAGGAACGGTGGTCATCCCCATGGGGTAGTAGGTGTACGTGGCAGTGTCCGCGTCATACACCGTCCACGCCTCAGGGCCGTCCGCCCAGTACCAAGTTGTTGCGGTGGCCACCGCAATGTCATAGTTGACGGTGGTGGCCCCGGCGGCTGGAATTGAGGTGGTGGGAATATCTGCGGTATTTGCCGAGCCTGGCTGTTGGGAGCCTTGGTCCTGAATACGTTGTCCAGCCAGTGATGCATAGCCCGTGGGTGCGGTTCCAAACAACGCACGGGTTCCAGCAAGCCAGCCACAGAGGGTGGCAATGTCATTGTAGACCTTGCGTTGTTCCGCTTGGCTGGTGATGGTAGCCAAGTAGCCGTGGAGTACCTTGGTGGGATCGGTGGGGTAGCGGGGGTCCTGCATGGTCTGGGCGTGCGCGGCGTTGTAGGCGGTGAACCAATACGTGGACGTGGTTCCAGGTACAAAAACGTAATAGTGAACGTAGCCGCCTGCGTCAATGAACGCCGTGACTTTGTCCTCGGAGGCGGTGATGGTGACTTTGGAACCCTCGGGCGGGAACACCCCGGCATTCGTGAGGGAGAAGGAAATGGCCTGGATGTCCTGTTGGAGTTGAGCAGCGGTCCGTGAGCCAGACTTCATGATGAAAGACGTGGTGGTGTTGGCGCCGTTTTCCGAGGTGGAGATGGTCCAGATTCCGGAGGTGACCGCCGAGGTGTCAATAGTGAGTTCATCAGGATAGATCACGTTGAATGACTGATAACTCTGGTCATAAACCCCGTCCACCACAATCTGGTAGTTGACCGCATCCGTGCCAGCCGTAATGCCACCGCGCACGGTAAAGATCACCGGGTTGTCCGCGTTGACCTCCGCCGCCTGTGCCGCGGGCGTCAAGGACGTGATGGGCATGGCCACAGGGACGATGACGAGGGCCAGAGCCGCAACGCACGCAGCGGTAACTCGTGCTGTGGCTGACTGCAAGAATCGGCTCTTCATAACCTTCCCTCACCTCGGCGTGATACGTCACCTGTGACGCGTCGAAGGAAAACGACTTCTCTCTTGAGAATAATCTGAACCTGACCTGAGGGATACCACTGGGGGGCGATTTGCGCACTTTGTGAGGGACTTCACGGAATTGCGACGAATAGCGACATATCGCCCCACAGATGCTGTTATCAATCTGTGATCTTTTGGACTTGTCGTGTCTACTGGACTCTGACTATCGTGCAGCGCCGCCCAGACGGTGCCGGGGCCGCACCCTGGATTCAATGTGAAGGTGCTGACCATGCGTCGTAACCGCCCCCGCCACCTAGCCGCCACCGCGCGCCCGCGCGTGACCAGAATGGCAGCCGCGTTTGTTGCGCTTGTTCTGGCGGTTGGGGGGTCTACCACCGTGGCCTTCGCTGCCGATGAAGCACCGGGCGTTGAGGCGGCCGCAGATCTTCTCACGCTCGACGAATATGGCGGCTACGTAGACGGTGGAGCAAAGGATGATGTTTCTGAGCCGCAGGAGCCCGAGGCAGAACCAGTGACTCTCCCCATAGCCGACGGGGATCCTGAGCCGAACGCGGACAGCGAACCCGAGCGCACCATCGTCGAATATGAACCTGACAACACGGCTGACACTGCTGATGGCGAAGCGTCCCTCAATGAACAGCATGACTCCGCCGTAGTCCTCAAAGACGCCACTGATGATGCTTCCGTGGCGGCGCTCGCGGAGGAACTCGTGGACGAACTCGTGGAACCCGAGGCGCTGACCGAGGACTACTACACCTGCACGCCGGGAAGCACGTGCTCCTACATCCGCGTGTTCGCCGCCGGTGACCGCAGCGGCACCGCCGCCCCCGCACTTGGTACCCAGAGTGCAACGAATCGGAATGTGTGGCCCACGGTGTCAGGGGTGACCGGGGTGAACGGCGTGACCTTTGAGGCCGTGAGGACCACGGGAGCGTCCGGAGTTCCTGCGGGAACCGTGGTAACAACAGCCACCACCGGCGCGGGGAGTGCGCCTGCCGGGTGGGCGGAACTGGCCGTACCCGCCGGCGTTGAGGTGCGCGTCCGCGTTACGGAGACACCCCACGGATGGTCACTCATAGGGCCAACGGCCACCACCGCGCCGGTGACCGGTACCCACCACGCGCACCAATTCATCGCCACGGCCCCCGCGCAAGGCCAGGTCATGCGCCTCAACAACGCCCACCTGGTCAATCAGGCCAACTCGGCTGCACTGTCTAGAGCAAACGCCTCAGGCATGGTGCCGCTGGTGCGGGACAACCGTTCGCTGACCGCGCGGTGTGGTCAGTTGAGAATCGCGCTGCTGGCCGATTACTCCAACTCGATGACCAACACCATGTTGCTTGATCAACGTGATGCCATGACTGCTTTCACCACCGCGCTGACCGGCACATCCACGGTGATGTCTCTGTACACCTTTGGGACCAACTCTCCGTTCAACAACAATTCCGCCAATGAAGTGCGGAACGTCGATCTTGCCACCAACGCCAGTGCTATCACGGCGGTGATCAATCGGCTTCCCGTGCAGCAGGGAATAGGGGCTGCCGGAGGTACCAACTGGGATGAGGGTCTGAACCGAGTACGGTCCAGTGCTCCGTATGACCTGGTGGTGTTCATCACGGACGGCAACCCCACGTATCACCAGGCTGGCACTAGCCTGGGCGGTCCCGGAAGCGAGACGCGGCCTGTCACCCTGGAGGCTGCCGTGGCTGCTGCCAACGCGCTGAAGGACACCGGTGCTCGGATTTTTGGTGTGGGTGTTCCGGCCACAGCCGGGGAAACTGCTGCCACGGCATTGACCAACAACCTCCGGGCCATCTCCGGGACCTCGGCTCCTGGTGTCATTCCTGATCTGGTGACGTACGGCAACTTTGCTCAAGTCAGCAGTTCTCTGCAGAACCTTGCCAATGCCTTGTGTGGAGCCTCGGTGAGCGTGAGGATGAACGTGGTGGATGCCACGGTTGCCGCTACGGATCACGAAGCCATTGAGCAGCAGATGGAACGTTTTGAGGGCTCCTGGGAGAAACAGGCAAGCGCCCCTGCCACGAGTGCCGCCACCGCAACCACCACGGAGACGGAAGTAGCACGGTTCAACTATTTCTCCACCGTCCAGGGTCACAGTTGGCCCGTGACCCTGCGCAGTGCTCCGGGAGATTTCCCCGAGTTGCAACTCCCAGGCATGCCGGGCAGTACCACACCGGTGAACGCTCTCTGCGTAGACGCCGTTTCCGGCCTCCGGGTACCCACGGGGAACATTGCGGGTGGAACGGGAACATTCGGGCGCGGATTCACTGTCACTCTCCCCACAGAGACTCACCTCCTGTGTGACATGGTGGTCCATGGTCCAGCGGAACCGTTGACCGCTACCGTCCCGAACGCTGAGGGCTACTACTCCCTGAGTTTCGATTGGACGTTGGGGAAAACTGTTGAGAGCGCACCGGACCTGGTGATTGATGGCGTTCCAACGTTCATCACCACGGGCGGGCACAGGGAAATCGGATACCACGTGGACGTGACCGCCACGCCTCGGTATTCGCACATCGATGTCACCGGTACCGTGAGGCTGAGCAACTCGGCGTCCTACCCGGTTGACCTTGTTCCACCGGTGGTGACCGTGGGAGGCGAACAGGCTACCGTGGCGATGCCCGCCGGTGTCACCCAGGTGGATGGACGCGGGTATGTGGACGTTGGGTTCACCGCCTCACTGGAGTACACGCACCCACCCATTGCCGTGGAGATTGCGATACCGGGGGCGCCCACGGTGTCAGCGCCACTGGACTTGACCCGTGTGAACTATGGCGTTGAAACGGACCGCAGTACTGTGCTGAGTGACTGGTTTGATTCTGGGGATGCTGCTGACGGGGATTCTGCTTCCGAGGATGGTGCTTCCGGAGATAGCGACTCTGGCCAGGACGCTACAACCACGGCGTACAACATCAATGCCGTTGGCCTAGACGCTCTGGGTGAGGGAAGTCCCGATGAGTGCGAACGCTCCCTGGACGGTTCCGTTCATCGCTGGAAGTGTGCGTATGAAGTAGACGTGATGGTGGGAACCCACAGGAACATTGCGTTGTTGACCTTCCCTGATGCTGACACGCCTGACCTCGAGGAACGGGTGGACGTCACCGTTGCGGAGCAGATGCTGACCGTGAACAAGGAATGGGTCATTGCCCTCGGTGACCAGCAGTTCACCGTCAGCGAGGCTGCGTTACGTGGATTCAACGCGGATGGCGAGGGCGTTCATGACTCCGGCTTGGCCTACAGCCAGGTTCGCGGGTTGCGAGATGGCGTCAGTGCCACACCCCTGGGGTGGGCCACGCCGTACGGCGCCACTGAAGCCCAACCGATCGCTGGCCTGACGTGGGGCACCCCTGTCCCCATCGGTTACCGCGCAGAAGTCAACCTCCTGGAGACGGTCACCGTTCCAGAAGGTTGCCAGTGGACCGATGCCACCGTGACGGATACGGGCACCACCGAGACCTGGGACCGGCCCATCGTCCGGTTGATGGGCCTGAGTTTCACTCCTCCTGTGTGGAACCACGTGATGGATGGCCCGCTGGCCACCGTGACCTTCACCAACACCGTGGAATGTCCCACCGATATGTGGCTCACCCCCTGGGCCTTCGGTGACTCCTCGGTGAGCGGCACCTTTGACGTGGACATTGACTGGACTCTGGAGAAGTCCATCACCACCGAACCCCACGGTGTGAGCGAGGACGGCGTTCCGTTGTTCATCACCACGGGCGAACCCGTTGAATTGGAGTACCGCCTTGATGTCGGTGCCGCGCCTACCGCAGGCTACACCACCATCACCGGGTACGCGTGGGTGACTAATCCCAACCCTGTACCGATGCTTCCCCCGGCCGTACCCGTGGTCCAGTTGCTGGGTCAGGCTCCCGGTGTGGTCAGTCCCATCAGCGTGGCGCAGTCTCCCGTGGGTCAACTGGACAGCACCGGCCGGATTGTTCCAGGTGGCAGAGCCCAGTTTAGTTTCACCGTGACGGACACCCACGAGCGCCTCGCCCCCGTGACGGGGGTGTCCATGGAGTTTGAGGGTCGTGAAGCGTTTGGCCCTGTACCTGCTCCGGGCCATGACCCCTATGTGGTGTGCCGTTCTGATGTGGCGAACGCGGAAGCATTCGTTGATGATTCGTTCGACGAATTTGGCGGGCAACTCCTGACCCCGCAGTTCGCTGCACAGTGCGGACCTGATAGTGCGGCATTCGTCGAACCTCAGGCTGACGAACCATCCGGTCAGTGGCCGTTCACCTACACGGCCCTACGCAACATCGGTGCTGCTGATGACTACCAGACCACCTACCGGAACATCGCCGTGGTGCGTCCGGGGGGCGCTGATACCACTCCGTGGACCCCCGAGGAGTGGGAGGAGTTCACCGACCCAGACCCAGACCCAGACCCAGACTCTGATGCCCCAAAGATCCTCGCCACCGATGACCAAGACGTCATCATCGCGCGGCAAGTTCTGGATGTAGACAAGGTGTGGGAGGTCACGCTGGAGGGCGCCGATCCAGTCAGCATTCCGGACTCTACGTTGAGGGGCATCCTCAACGGCACGATTGTTGAAGGTGATCCGCAAGCGGAGATAGCCGGGTTCTCCTGGGTGCGGCTAGTGAACCTTGCTCATTCGGTGAGCGTTGACCTTGTGGGGTACATCAATGATGAACCTGTGGGGTTCACCTGGGGTACGGGCACGGTGATCCCTGCCGGTGCCAGGGTGCTCCTCTATGAAAAGGACGTGCTCGTCCCGGAGTTGTGCGTGTATGAAGCGCATCTCACGCGCATTGAAGACACGTTAGGGGATGGATATGCTGGAGCGCCCACGGAGAGCGAATGGCACTACGAGTATGAGCGTGAGTTCACCAAGTATTACGCGCATACCAGCATCACCTTTACCAACGTTCTGACCTGCGCCGCGGATACGTGGCTGCCTGCGGAAGTTGCGGTGGATAAGTACTGGTCTATAGACCTGGGGACTGGTGCGCTCGAACCGGTATCGGAAGCGCTGCTGCGTGACCCTGACCTTGCGGGTACCCATCCTACGTTAACTGCTGCCCAGGTGGCGCAGGTGGCTGAGGCGCTCCACGCGGACCTCCACGGTGAAGGTCCGTCTCCTTGGGGCGTCCAGCACGTCAGCACCTTCGTCGGGGATTCACTGACCTTCAGCGAGTCCGTGAACGTGGGCGGCCCGTGCAGGCCGGAGGGTGCCGTGGTAGCGCATGGCCCGGTGGGGAACATCGCGCCCATTGGCGTCACCGAGGACGGGTTCACCTATACCTGGCCCACCGAATTCCCGAGCGGACAGACGTCCCCGAGGCTATTCGTCGTCGGGGCAACGGACTACCAAATCACCTACACCAACCATGTGACCTGCGGCGTTGACCTCAACGTGGAACATCGTGGAGGCGAAGGACTGACAATCCGTCGTACGCCCAACTGGGATCTGCGGAAGGTTGAAGACGGTGACCAGGAAATGGCCTACGAGAACCCGGACGGCACCGCTACGTTCACCTATCGAGTGTCCGTGGAACCACTCGCGCCGCATATTCACGTGGACGGCGAGTTCACGGTGAGAAATACCAACACGGTACCGGTGGACCTGAATGGGATCTGTATTATCCCTGAGTTCTCAAACGGAGCGGACGATCTGCTCCTAACCCCGCTTTCCACCGAGGTATTTCTGGTCCGGGGGGATACAACCACCGTTGTGCCAGGAGGCTTCGAACCCTGCCTGATTCTTGCCGATGAGCAGGTGAGTCTGGGATTCATCACCGCCTTCGTAGTGGATCAATATCCGATTCCGGCGGGCGGCGCGGTGAGATTCGAGTACACCTTCACCTTTGACACATCCACCTTCGGCGGGTCTCAGGAACTCGACGGCTCGGTTACGGCTAAGGCCGCAGTCAGCATTGATTGGGTGCAACTCCTCCATGGGTCGCAAGCGACTACGGCAAACATTGATTTCTCCACAAGTGTGTACAACTCGGAATTGATTGAGATCCCTGGCGAGATGCCCGACGATCGCCCAACGGCCTGTCCCGTTCCGGGTGCTGATGCCGGACCGGCCCGCCGGTGCGTGCGCATTGTGGACGATAAAACGGTGCCGGGCAACGTGGTGGAACTCGGGTGGGTGCCGTGGTCCTGGGAACCGCCGTCCACGTTGGCAGGCGAGCCGCCGGTGGGTGCCTGGTATGGGGAGGCGCTCGCACCGTACTCGTTCACGTACTCCATTACGCTGGACGGCCCCATGCGGCTCCTCGAGGACACCACCTACGCGACGTACACCAACATCGCCTGGATCTATCAGATTCCTGAGATTCGGGATGACGTGACAGTGGAGGTCACGCAGGTACCGCCCGTGGGCGGGGAGATTCCTGGGGATTCCTACCCGCTGCCTCCTGGCGATAACATGGGTGGCAGGCCGCCTACGGGAGGCGCGGGTGACGTGGAACTCGGCGAGGCCGAGACGGTGTCACGTGACCTGACGCGAACTCCCACTACCGTGCCGAGGCTCGCCCTCACGGGCGTATCCATTGGCGTGCTGCTCCTTGTGGTGGCGGCACTCGCCGGTGGTGGAGTGATGGTGCGTCGCCACGGGCAGCGCCAAATTGCGCAACCTGGTCACGATTGAGCATCCATTCCCCGGCACTTTCCACGGCTGTGCCTCCACGGCGGTGAACAGGAGTAAACACAGGGGTATCAGCGAATCGCGGCGGTGCGAATCGCTCAACCTCAGGACGCTCCATGTACTTCACCTCACCGTGGCCCCACGGACTCGCCATTGTTCAGCCTGCCGTGTCCGGCCTCGCCTCCGGAGCGGCAGGGTTGTGCGCTGGGCAGACCAATGCTGTCCACGGATGTCCAGCGGTGACCACGGCAAGTCACGCCCGGCGCTGCGTCCCCGTCCCGGCGCTGATTACGGGGTATCTCGCGTTGGCATCCCTGGCCGCCACCTTCCCGTGGACCGTGGAACTACCCTCGTCGCAAGGAATTGGTGCCGAGGACGACGAGTTCCTGGGCTGACGCCCCCTCCTGAGGCGCTACCCTCTCGGCTGGACTGACGCTCCCCGTTGGGCGAACCCTGTCCGTGCGCGCACCTTCCCGCCGCGGTCAACCCGTGCGCCCTGACGCTCCCCGCGCGACGCCACGCCCCGGAAGTCCCATCATTGTGCGAGCGAATCCCGCTGCGTGTCCTACCCCCCGGATACACTCTGCTCAAGATTTGTTGTCCATGAAGGAATCGCACACTGTGAGCACTATTCGTCCTCTTCGCGTGGCCGTGGTGGGTGCCGGCCCCGCTGGCATTTACGCCGCTGACATCCTGTCCAAGCAGCCCCTGAACGTGTCCATTGACATTGTGGAGCATCTGCCCGCACCCTTCGGTTTGGTCCGCTACGGCGTGGCCCCGGATCACCCGCGCATCAAGCAGATCATTCTGGCGCTGCACAAGATTCTGGAGCACGGTGACGTGCGGCTTCTGGCCAACGTGCGGTACGGCAGGGACATTACCCTGGATGACATGCACCGTTTCTATGACGCGGTCATCTTTGCCACCGGCACCATCAAGGACGCGCCCATGCCGTTGCCGGGCGTGGACCTGGAGGGTTCCTACGGAGCGGCAGACTTTGTGAGTTGGTATGACGGCCACCCGGACGTGCCGCGCACCTGGCCACTGGAAGCCCAGGAGATTGCCGTGTTGGGGGCGGGGAACGTTGCCCTGGATGTGGCCCGCATTCTGGCCAAACACGCCGATGACCTGCTGCGCACCGAGATTCCCAACAACGTGTACGAGGGGCTGAAGGAGAACCCGGTCACGGATGTCCACATCTTTGCGCGTCGTGGCCCGGCGCAGGTGAAGTTCTCCCCGCTGGAGTTGCGTGAACTGGCCCAGGTGCCTGACGTGGATATCGTTGTCTATCCGGAGGATTACGAGTTTGATGACGGCTCCCTGGCCGCCATTGAAAAAACCAACCAAACCAAACAGGTAGTCAAGACCCTCACCGATTGGACGCTCATCGATCCGGCCACGCAGCAAGCATCGCGGCGCATCCACCTCCACTTCCTGCACGCGCCTTCCGCCATCCTGGGAGACGGGAAAGTGGAGGCGCTGCGCACCGAGCGCACCCGCCTGGTGGGGGACGGCTCCGTGGAAGGCACCGGTGAGTTTACCGAGTGGCCGTGTCAGGCCGTGTACCGCGCCGTAGGGTACTTTGGTTCACCGCTGGAGCAGGTTCCGTTCGACGATGCACGCGGCGTGATCCCCAACCATGAGGGCCGTGTCATTGACGGGGACGGCAGGATTGTCCATGGAGTTTACGCCACCGGGTGGATCAAGCGCGGGCCCGTGGGGTTGATTGGGTCCACCAAGTCCGATGCTCAGGAAACCGTGCGCTGCCTGATGGAGGACGTATCCGGCGTGGGGATTGGTGAAGATCCGCGTGGCGGTGACCTGGACGGCGGGCGCACCGCGCCGGACGGGAATGCCGAATCCGTGCTGGAGTTCCTGGCCGCCAAGGGCGTGGAATACGTGCAGTGGGCACAGTTTGAGGTGCTGGACCGCTACGAGCAAATGCTGGGAGCCTCCCAGGGCCGCGAACGCGTCAAGGTGGTCCCGCGCGAGGAGATGCTCGCCATCTCCATGGCACCCCCGCCCTCCGTAGGCTGACCCGGTCCCGTCATTCTGCGGGCGTGAAACGCCTCGCAGAATCTCAATCCAACACCCCAAGAGCGAATAGGAGAGTTCCATGTACGGGCGGAAACATTACAACGGCCTGAAAACCACCATGCTCTTTGTGGTGATGTGGACCATCATCATGCTGCTCGGGTTCTTTGTGGGCGGGGGAGACTCCACCATGCTGATCCTCTTCACCGGAATCGGCCTGGTGATGACGTTTGTGGGGTACTGGAACTCGGCCACCATTGCTATCCGTTCCATGAAGGCGTACCCGGTCACTGAGGAGATGGCTCCGGCTATTTACCGGATTGTGCGCGAGCTGTCCACCAAGGCGGGTCAGCCTATGCCCAGCATCTACATCTCGCCCACGGCCTCACCCAACGCCTTTGCCACGGGACGCAATCCCCAGAACGCTGCGGTGTGTTGCACTGAGGGGATTCTGCGGCTTCTCGACGAACGAGAGTTGCGCGGAGTACTGGGCCATGAACTCATGCACGTGTATAACCGTGACATCCTGACCTCTGCCGTGGCCTCGGCCATGGCAGGAGTGATCACGTCCCTGGCCAGGTTCCTGATGTTCTTTGGCGGCGGAAACCGGCGCAACAACAGCAGCGCGCTGGCTGGCCTTGCGGCCATGATCCTGATGCCCATTGCCGCCTCCCTGATCCAACTGGCTATTTCTCGGACCCGAGAATATGACGCAGATGAGGACGGAGCACGGCTGACCGAGGACCCGTTGGCGTTGGCCTCCGCGTTACAGAAACTAGAGTCCGGAATTTCTTTAGCGCCGCTTCCCGCCGAACCTCAGTTACAGAACGTGTCCAATATGATGATTGCCAACCCATTCCGCTCCGGCGGCTCCATGTCCCGATTGTTCAGCACCCACCCACCCATGGCAGACCGCATAGCCCGCCTCCAAGCCCAGGCCGGACTGGTATTGCCTCCGATGTAGGCGTCAATGAGGTGGTTGTGGGGTCTGTTACATCTCATCTGGAGATGACTCAACAATGAGTGAGTGTTCGTCGAACATCACAAACCGCCGCTGGTGAAGTTCCACCTCAATCTGGGTCAAGAAGCGTTCCACCAATGCCCGTAGATCACGGTTGGAAATATTCCCCGTGCCCACAAGCAGAAGCCTCGGAGGGCGGTCCGTGGCTATTTGGAGGAGCCGGAAATCGGCGTCTTTGGACACCACAACGGCATTCTGCGTGTCAGCCCATTGAGCGATGACAGTGTCAGAGGCGTCCTTGCCGATATCCAGCCCTCCAACGTGGTCAGCAGTGTGGCCGTGATCACGGAGCAGTTTCACGAGGCTGAAGGGGAGGTTCGCATCAACAATGAACCGCATGGTCACACGGCAATTCTGCGGCTATCAGTGGCCGAGGCGGCGTACTCCAGCGCAGCATAGACAGCATCAGAATCGAGATCGGGATAGTCCTGCACAATCTCTGCAATGGACATTCCGGCAGCAAGCCATCCGAGAATATCGGCAACAGAAATACGGGTGCCGAATACCGTGGGCTTCCCAAAGCGAATACTGGGGTCCATGGTGATGCGTTGCGGTGTGCGGATCGATCCGGCCATGGGCCTATTCTGCCATGCCCGTCTGTGGAATCCAATGGAGTACAAGAACTCGGAGCAATGTCATGCATCCTACGGGGAGATTCTGCGAGGCTCTGCGAGTTCCCCGCAGAATGACAGGTGTGAAGGGAACCGCCCAACCCGTCATGCTGCACGCAGCGGAGCGGAGTTGCAGTATCTCGTCCTGACTCATCCTCACCACTCGTCGTCATGCTGCACGCAGCGGAGCGGAGTTGCAGTATTTCGTTCTGGCTTATCTCCACACCCCACCGTCATGCTGCGCGAAGCGAAGCGAGTCGCAGTATCTCGTCCTGGCCTATCCGCGTAGTACTGCGTTGTAGAGGTCCCGGCGGTTGATGCCGGTGGTGGCAGCAATGTCTGCGGTGACATCTTTCAGGCGTTCACCTGCGGAAACGCGCTGTTGCGCCTCGGCCACCAGCATGTCCATTGAGGGCATGGCCGAATCAGGCGCCCCCTCCACCACAAGGCAGATCTCTCCGCGGAGTGGGTTCCCCGCTTCCATACGCGCGGCGATCTCCGCAGACACATTGGCCGCCGTCCCGCGGAGAACTTCCTCGTGCGTCTTGGTCAGTTCACGGCACACCGCCATGCGGCGGTCCCCTCCAAACGCCTCCCGCATGGCCTCCACCGTGTCCACTATCCGGTGCGGGGACTCAAAGAACACCATGGTGCGCTGTTCCTGGGCCAAAGAGTCAAGCGCCCGCCCGCGCTCACCTGCCTTCCGCGGCACAAACCCCTCAAAGCAGAACCGGTCCGAAGGCAAGCCAGAAAGCGCAAGTGCTGTGAGAACAGCGCTGGGACCGGGAGCGCAAGTCAGCGGAGCGCCACGCTCCACGGCGCGTTCCACCACGCGGAATCCCGGATCAGACACCGTGGGCATCCCCGCATCCGAGACCAAGAGCACCGTTCCGCCCGCCAGAACCGCATCCACCAACTCGTCAGCCTTGGCCCCCTCGTTGTGCTCAAAGCAACTCACCACGCGGCCTTGGATGGTCACGCCGAGCCGCGAGGCCAGGTCACGGACTCGTCGGGTATCCTCGGCCGCCACTACGTCAGCTTCGGCAAGCAACCTTCGCAGCCGAGGCGACGCGTCCTCCACGTTGCCAATCGGCGTTCCCGCCACAACCAGCATCCCGCCCGCCTCACTCGCAACACCCTCACCGGTTCCGGACCCCCGGCGTACACGCGCCGCCTGGCACGCAACACCCTCTTTCGCAACACCCATACCCCCACTCTCTCACGGGGCGAGCACCTGAGTTTCCCGAACGTGGGTTAGTGCAATTTCCGTGCGGCAGTGCCAAATTTCGCCATATTTTCCACCGCCAGCGTTTACCATGTCCCCTGTGACGGATAGCGGCGGCCAATGGGCAGGGGAGATGAATTGGCCTCCCACGGGCGCCACACCCGCCGTGCTGCCCCCTGCAGGAAATGGGCCAACGGTTTCACCTCGCGCGGGCACCGAGTCACCGACGCCGACTAGCACGGGTACCGTACCGCCTGCCGGACCAAGCCTCGCCACTGCCCCCGCCGCAGCCCCTGACGTAGCCCAAACCTTCACCGTCGCCCAAACCTCCGCCGCCGCCTCACCCGTCCTACCAGTCCAACCAGCCCCACCCCTCCACGATCAACTCCTCCTCCGCCTTTTCTCCGCCCGCGCACTGGCGCTCGGGTCGCAGCGCCATGATCGGCTGATCGGTTGGATCGGTGTGGCACTCCTGGCGGTGGTGGCAGCGCTTATCAGGCTGGTCAGGCTGGGGGAGCCCCATGAGCTGGTGTTCGACGAAACCTATTACGTCAAGGACGGATGGACGCTGTGGAACCTGGGCTTTGAGGCGCGATGGCCCGAGGATCCCAACCCCGCCTTTGAGTCCGGAGACGTGTATTCCTACATCTCTGAGCCTGCCTTTGTGGTCCACCCTCAGGTGGCCAAGTGGCTGATTGGCCTGGGGATTCACCTTGGCGGCGGCCCCACGGATGCCTTTGCGTGGCGGATTGCCAACGCGGTGGTGGGCATCCTTGCCGTCGTCCTCATGGCACGGATAGCGCGGCGGCTGTTTTCCTCCACGGCCATGGGACTGGTGGCAGGCGGACTGATGGCGGTGGACGGGACGGCCATTGTTCACTCGCGCACCGGGCTGCTGGATCAGTACCTGATGTTCTTTGCCCTGGTGGCTTTTGGATGTTTACTCATTGACCGTGACCATGCCCAGCGACGATTAGCCGCCCGGTTGGCCGACGCCAGGGTGGTTGAGCCAGCGCTCCCTGACAGGGTGGTTGAGCCAGCGCTGACAAGCGCGTCGGTCGAAACCCCCGCCGGACATGAGAGCCAAGAACCCGCCGCCTCAAGCCTTCATAACGCCCTGTGGATGTACGGCCCGGGCCTCGGATTCCGGCCGTGGCGCCTTGCCGCTGCGGTGTCACTCGGCTTGGCTATCGGCGTGAAATGGTCCGGACTGTATTTCCTGGCGGGCTTCGGATTGATGACCGTTCTGTGGGACGTCACGGCACGCAGGCGCGCGGGCATCCAGCGATGGTTCCTGGGCGGCCTCGCCAAGGATGGCGTCCGCGCGTTCCTGTTCATGGTTCCCACCGCCGTTGCCGTGTACGTGGGCAGTTGGTGGAGTTGGTTTGCCACCCCCGGTGCCTACGGGCGGCAGTGGGCGGCCGACAACCCGGGCCAAGGAATCACCTGGCTCCCCGAGGCGCTGCGCAGTTTCCTGCACTATCACCATGACATGTGGAACTTCCATACCTCGTTGGAAGCCGAGCACCCGTACGCGGCCAACCCGCTGGGCTGGATCATCCAATGGCGCCCCACGTCCTTTTTCTGGGAACGCGTCACCAACCATGAAGCCTGCGGCCCGGAACAATGCGCGCAAGCCATCACCTCGCTGGGGAACCCCATCCTGTGGTGGCTCGGCGCGGCCAGCATCCTCCTTGTTGCCGTCCTCGGAATCTGGCGCCGCGACTGGCGAGGCCTCGCCGTGCTCTCCGGAATCATCGCGGGTTGGCTGCCATGGATGGCCTACATGCACCGCACCGTGTTCACCTTCTACTCCATCGCATTCGCCCCGTGGGTCATCTTGACCCTCACCTTTGTGGGGGTACTCGGCCTTGAAGTATTCGACGACGATCCAGCGGTTGAGCCGGGCAGGCATGGCGGTGAGGAAGCCGCCTACCGGGTGGTTGAGCCAGGCAGGCATGGCGGCGAGGAACCCGCCTACCGGGTGGTTGAGCCAGGCAGCCATGGCCTGCCGTCGGTCGAAACCACGGTCCAGGCAACAGTGCCATCACCTCGCTGGCCGCGCCGCTTGGTCATCGTAGCCATTGCAGTAGTGGTGACACTGATTGTGGTGGTATCGGCCATGTTCTACCCCATCTGGTCCGCGATCCCCATCCCGTTCAGCCAATGGCAGGGCCTCATGTGGCTACCGAGTTGGATTTAGCGCAGGTGGGTTGATCCCAGCAGCAACGCCTATTCCGCACTCTCTAGCGCCGCACTCTCCACCAACTCCACCCCAGCGGTAGCCATCTCCACCTCGGCCACCTCGCCCAACTCTGCGGACACGGGCACGGTCAGGTCCGTCAGCACCCGCACCGCCCATCCTTCATCCACGCCATCGAGAGCGGTGTGCTTCACGCAATGCGATTCGGCAATGCCCACCACGTCCAGTGCTTCAATCGCGTTCTGCCGCAGGATGTCGGCCAGGAGAACGTCATGCTCATCTACCCCCTCAAAACCCGAATATCCGGCAGTAAACCGACCCTTCTTAATGGTGACGTCAGCATTCACGGCGCTTAACGCAGGGTGAAGCAGGGCGTTCTTGGATTCAGCAATGCCGTGGGGTGGCCACGTGTCCACAAAGTCCGGCGTGTCTGAGAAGTGGGTTCCGGGATCCACGTGCCAATCCTGGGTGGTGGCCACCAGCGCATACCGGTCACGATGCGCGGCCACATACGCGGCAATCCGCTCGGCCACGGCGTTGCCGCCGTCCACCCCGAGTTCACCACCCTCGCAGAATGTGGGTTGAACATCAACAATAATCAGGGCTCTCCGTGTCATGGTGACATCCTACAGGGTGGGACCATGCACCAACCCCTGCCCGCAAGGATCACCACGGGCCGCGCGTTTCCCGGCCTGCCACGGCATCGGGACAATAGGCGCATGGTCAGCACTCCCAGTACCAGTAACCGCAGCACCAGCACCTCCAGCACCGGCAAGCCCGGTACCAGCACATCGCGTCTCTCCCGTGTGCGCGCCTCGGAACTCCGCGGACGCGGCTGGTTGAACACCGGGGGCGAGCCCGTCACCCTGGAAAGCCTGCGCGGCAAGATTGTGATTCTAGACTTCTGGACGTTCTGCTGTATCAACTGTCTGCACGTTCTCGACGAGCTTCGCCCGCTGGAACTCGCCTACCCTGACGAGGTGGTGCTCGTCGGCGTACACAGCCCCAAGTTTGACCATGAGGCCGATCCGCAGGCGCTCAAGGATGCCGTGGAGCGCTACGAGGTTCACCATCCCGTGCTCGACGATCCCGCGCTCCAGACCTGGCAGGCGTACGGAGCACGCGCCTGGCCTACCCTCGTAGTCATCGATCCGGAAGGGTACATCGTGGCCCAGATGGCGGGGGAGGGGCACGCCTCAGCGCTCGAGGCCCTGGTCAAGCAACTCGTCACGGAACATTCCGAGCGCGGCACGCTGCACCGTGGCTCGGGACCCTATGTTCCGCCGCCTCCGCGCGAGGGGACTTTGCGGTTCCCGTCCAAAGCGGTAGCGCTTCCCGGCGGCAATCTGCTGGTGTCCGATGCGGGTCACCACAGTATTGTGGAACTGGAGCCGGATGGCACCACGCTGATTCGTCGCATCGGCACTGGTCAGCGCGGCTTTACTGACAGCGAGCCGAGTCAGGAGGGCACCTTGCTCCCGCTCGCATCGGTTGAGGGTTCGCCTAGCGAACGTCTCGAAACCACGCCCGGTGCCACCTTCAGCGAACCCAACGGCCTCTGCCTTGTCCCAGAACACCTGCGCGCCAACCTCGGCTATGACGTCCTCGTTGCTGACACCGTCAACCACGCCCTGCGCGGAATCCGCCTGGGTGACGGCACAGTCACCACCGTGGCAGGCACCGGCGAACAGTTCCTGGTGGGCGGCCTGGAAAACGTCACGGGAACCACCGGACCGTTCACGCCCAGCGCCACCTATCCCGCACGCAGCGTCCGCCTGTCCTCACCGTGGGACGTCCAGTGGTTCGAGCCAGCCCAAGGATTCGTTGCTGCCATGGCAGGCCACCACACCCTCTGGCTCTTCGATCCAGCAGCCCACACCATCCGCCTCTGGGTCGGCACCATGAACGAGGGCCTGGTGGACGGCTCGCCCACCACAGCGTGGTTCGCCCAACCCAGCGGACTCGCGGCCAGCCAGGACGGCCTGTGGATTGCCGATTCGGAAACGTCCGCGCTCCGCCACGTCACCGAAACCGGCGTGACCACCACGCCGGTGGGAACGGGCCTGTTTGATTTTGGCCTCGTGGACGGTCCAGCGTCATCGGCGCGGCTCCAACACCCGTTAGGCCTTGCCGTTTTGCCCGACGAATCTGTAGTCATCGCCGATACCTACAATGGAGCCATCCGTCGGTACGCGCAGGGGCACCTCACCACGCTGGCCACCGGACTGGCTGAGCCTTCGGACATCCTGGTGGAACACCACGGAGATGACCAGATCACGCTGGTGGTGGTGGAAAGTGCTGCGCATCGCCTCACGCGCATTGCCCTTCCCGCCGATCTGAGCGGCGAGATCCTCAACGAGGGTGCCAAGGAAACCCAGCGCCCCGCCACCCTCATTGCTCCCGGCAACCTCCGGTTGGAGGTCCCCTTTACCCCGGCACCCGGCCAGAAAATCGACGAGCGATGGGGCCCTGCCACATCGTTGAAAGTGTCCGCCACCCCGGCTGAACTGCTCGCCGGGGGTGACGGCGCCGGGACTGCGCTGACCCGTGATCTTGTCATCAACCCGCAGGTCGTGGAGGGCGTGCTCCACGTGACAGCGCGCGCCGCCAGTTGCGATGATGATCCCGCCACCGAGTTCCCCGCGTGCCACCTCGCCCAGCAGGACTGGGGCGTGCCGGTCCGCGTCAGCACCGAAGGTGCGGCCACCCTCACCCTGCCTTTGGCTGGCTAACAGGCAGACGGCGTAGTTGGCTGACACGTACACCGGTTGAACTGTGCACCGGTTCAATAACGCTTTCGTCACCCACGGACGCCGCCGAACCCGTGGCAATGCTCGCCCAGTAAAGTGGTCAGTGGCCAGGAGAATGGCCAGAGTCCCCGGTGATTCAGCACCGGCGGATCACGATTCGGGAATGGGGTCCCCTGATGCGCGCACGGTATCGCGTACCGGTACGCGGCGTAGTAGCAACGCTGCTGGCCCTCGGACTCGTGTGCGGTGTGGGCACTGCGAGTGCCACGGCTAAGGAAAATTCAGCCGCAGCATCGTCGTCGGGAAAAAATCAGACCGACCCACAAGCCGAAGCAACGGGCACCCCGCAATTCACCGTGAAGGGGAAAATCCTGCGGCGATACACCAAACTCGGTGCGGAAAACTCTGCGTTGGGGGAGCCGATAGGGAATCAATACGCCACCAAGGATGGCTACGCGCAGAAGTTTCAATTTGGGCGCATCAAGTTATCGAGCGTGACGGGGAAAACCACGTTCAGCATCGCCGCCAAGTATCAGGTTCCCCGCAAGTACCGGCAGATTCATTACGAGGGGCTGCCCGCGTTGGAGGGCTGCGGTTTCAATCTCACGCCCGGGATGAACGGCCTGAAGGTCCAGATGGTGGCGGATAAGTTCAAGGTGACGCAGCGTCTGCAATCCATGAGTCCGCTGTTGCGCTCCAAGGTGCGGACGTTCCAGAGGAAGCACGACCTGAAGGCCACCGGGGTTGTTAACAAAAAAACGTGGCTGGCCATGGGATTCACAGCCAAGGACTGGAAAGAGATTGATTGCTACCAGCATCCGGTGGTGGTGACGCCGCGCATGTCTCGCAAGCAGATCATCGAGACCTTCATTGCCACGGCGGCCGAGTACCAGGGGAAGCGGTACATCTGGGGCGGCGCTAACCTGCCCGAGCAAGGCGGCGATTGTTCAGGAATCATCCTCCAGGCGCTCTACTCGGTGGGGATTGATCCCAAGCCCAACACCACCGTGAATCATGCGCTCCCGGCGTGGCGCTCGTCACGAAACTTGGCGGCGCTCTCGCGGCTGAAGCACGTCAACCTGAAGAACCTTAAGCGCGGTGACGTGGTGTTTTACGCCATCGGCGGCGGGAAAATCAACCACTGCGCCATCTACCTTGGCAACGGCAAGATCCTGGAGGAGGCCCCCGGCGTTGGAGGCCACATCACCTCACTCCACCACTACCGTGGCCTCCAGAAAACCGCTGTCCGCCCCATCCCATAAACAGCGCGGGACGTTACACCCGGATCACGGAGGCGCGGTTGCCCACGAGGCGCTGCACATCACCTAGATCCGAGGTGTAAATCGTCGGGTGACCCTGTGACGCCAAGGCGGTGGCACAAACAAAGGAATCGAGCGCATGCGTGTGGCCGTGTAGACCTGCGGCGCTGAGCAACTCACTCGCACTCCGGGCAATATCGGCTGTCACGTCAACCAGCCTGATGAGCGAGAGTACGTACCGTAACTCGCGAGTGTCAATCCTGGGGTGGATCACCTCCACCATGGTGGCTACCGAGACCACAACGGGAGAGTTCTCCTGCTTTGCCAACCGGATCACGCCCCGGAGGTACTCGTCGCCCGTCACTGCCCTTGCGAGCGCCTGGCAATCAAAAACCACCACGCGAGCCGCATGGTCTCGCGGGACTCTGCGTCGCGTCACCGAACGAAGCCAACCATTCGGTCAGCCGCATGACGATCAGCAATCACGCGCGCCATCACATCGTCAGAAACGGGGCCGTATTTGCTTTCGTGATATTCGACGAGGGTGGCAAGTTTGTCCTGCTCAATCTGATTACGCAGCGCCCTGGTGGTGTACTCGGACAAGTTCGGATTGAAGCTTTGGGTTTCGCGGAACACATCTTCCGGAATGGTGACTGATTTCTTGAGGGTCATCTGGCTCATGGCGTTATCCTACCACTCATCCTACCATGCCGTAGTGTCCGTGCCTGGATTGCTTTCGCGGACAGTAGGGCGTCATTGCCACCCTAGCCAATACCCGCCGCCGCAAATGCTAGTGGGGCTGCGCTGGTGGTGGCACGGCGTCTGCTCTGTAACGAGGTTTCCTTCGTTACAGGGTCAAAGTTGGGTTGACGGCGATGCTTCGGACAATGTAGTTCGCACTATTATCGCGAAGGAATTCGGGAAATTCGGTGCGGGAAACGAGAGCGCCGTCAGGGATCGCGTAGCTCAGGATTTCGGTGGGGAACGTGCCCTTGCCATTGGGGCTGAAGCGGAGCACTGACATCACTGAATCTTGGATATCCACCAGGTAGTCAACGTTGCCCGTGAGGAAGTCACCTAGGTTCAATTCCGTTCCCGGCAAGGTTGCCAACGTTGCAGTGTGCCCATTGGAAATGTCTGTTTGCAGGAGAACCCCACTGGGATGGAGCCAGTACAGGAATCCTTCCACCAGGGAGTTCTGATCATAACGAGCCAAGTATGCAGAGTTCTCAGACCAGTCAACACCGGGGACGCCCGTGGTTTGGATGGGCACAATCAGTCGTTGTCCCGTTCTCACGTTCCACCGTTCTACCGTAGGGCAACTGAGATGGCCATATCCGTCATTGACGAGTTGGCATTCAAAACCCGAGTCAGGGTCTCGATAAGGAGAATCCGTGGCAGGCACTCTGTTCAGTGATCCTGTTGCTACATCTTGTGAGGAGATGAACACGATTTCATCGTCGAGACATGGGACGGCGGGTGCAGCAAAAGCCGTCTCAGAAAAGGCCGACGTGTGGGTGGCGATGCCGCGGTCTGCCGGTTTGCCGTCACTGAGTAGGATGCGCATTGACAACGTGGTGTGTTGAGGGCTTCCCTCGGGGATAATTTGCGCTATTCCGTAGGCGGAGTTTCCGCACGCGGCAAAGACCTGTGACCATTCCGTTGACCTGTGCTGCGTGGAACCCGAGTGATCAATGGTGGTGACCACCTCATCGTAGGAGCCGTCATCGGCGTAACCACCGTTGAAGAAGCCCACACGTGTGCCGTTATCGAGGGAAACCAGGCCATCCTGGTAGTCAGGTTTTAATGACTCAAACGCGCTGACGGACCCGTCTCCCTCAATAAGGTAATCATGGTGCTGGTCAGAGAAGATCAGGCCGTGATTTGTCCACGATGCCGCTCCCACGTCCATCGCGGACATGGAAACTACCGCCGTAGAGCCGTCGCGATTCATTACTGTTACCTGGCCTCCGCCACCGAGCCAGTTGGTCGACGCCTGAGGAGCCATCACCGCCACGGCAACAACGGATTCCCAATCCACCTCTTGCAATTGAGATACCGTGTTCCGTCCATGAGCGGCACATCCACTGAGGGGGAGAGCAATGGCCACTGCTCCAGTGACGGCATGCCACCAACGCACACGAGCGTACCCGCGCTGACTCGTGGATACGCTCGTTGTGACATTGAACATGGGGTTGCCCTACTTCACAATTCGATAGGTTGAGGTGTGTGATGAGTTCTTGATGTCAATCGGGTAAACACCGTTTCCTCCGTTGGCATCAAGGTCAATTCCGGAGCCATCTTTATACGCTACCCACACTACCTGTGAACAGTTCATCGCACCATTGGCAGTTTTGTTGAATGCAAAATTCAAGTTGTACGCACGCCCCACAAAGGTTAGTGCTTTGGTCACTGCCTTATCGCGCTTAGCCTGAGTAGTGTTCACCACCTGCTGGTGGGATCCCGATGCAACCTTGACATTGCTACGGTTCGTATTCCGAACCTGCTTCCCGGGACCAGGTGCCTCAACTATTGTCTGCAGCGTCGAGAAAATGCCCGAGTGGCCATGGGTGACACCAAGTGTTGATACTGGGCTATAGAAAACATCCCCCTTGAAATTACTCGCAGGAATAACAATATCCGCTCCAACACCAAGGCGTGTTCCATCGCCTCCCTCGGGAAGTTCCTGAGCCTCTGCTTCTCGCGCCGCTGCCACAATGACTTCTCTCATCACCTGACCGCTTTCGGTAGCCACAACGGTGGCTGCCTCAATCATTTCATCTCGCGTTGTCCCTGGATTTCGATCCAACAGAACAATGAGCGCTGCCTCAAATCCATCGTCAATGCGTGCGCTTCCACTAGAGGCGAAAGCGGGACCCGTGGACGTGATCAACATGCCAGCGGTGACCACCGCAACCCACCCGCGAATAATGGTCATTCTCCGTGGGCTGGTTTCACCAACGGCAATGTGCAATGAGTGTTCCCTGAACGGCAACATGTCTTTCTCCTTGATTCTAGTTCCAGCAGTGGCTGCAGTGGCAGGCTTCTACCACGGTGTGATGGGGTGGGGTGGTGTGTGGTGATGCTGCCGCACCTCCGGCAATGATGGCGAGGGCTGCGAGGATGAGGGCGATGGCTTTGCGCACGGTGATCTCCTTTGTTCGAACCGCTCAATAACTGTGACCCACGTCACGGCCAATGTCCAGAGATTTCGGCGGCCACCTGAGGCCGTGGCCGCAAGTGGCCACGCGCCGTGGGTAGGGTGGAGGGATGGGAGACGAGCATGAGGGAACGCACGTATCGGCCGGAGCAGTCTACAAAGCGATTCTTGGAGCGAATTCCGTCAGCGTCCCGGAGTTGACTGAGCAGTATCGGTCAGTTGAGCCAACGGACATGGCGACGATTGTTGATGGATTGCTTGAGCTTGGCCTCGTTCGGCCCTCGTTGACTCAGCCGGGAGCAGTGCGGGCTCCGGATCCTGAGGCCACGTTCATCCGGGCGCTTACCGCTGTCATTGCCAGGCTTCAGAATGATGCATCGGTGCTGACTGAGGCGGTAGCGCAGCTGAATCCCGCGAGCGGTCACCACCTCCAAAGTCCCAATGTGGAACACCTTGTTGGGCGTGATTCCATCATCAGCGCCATAGCGGGGCTGACCGCTCGAGCACGCATGTTCGTCCACAACGTTCTCCCTACCGTTCCCACAGCAGAGGTACTGGCTTCGGCCGTCTCAGAGGACATTCCTATGCTGGAACGCGGACTCCAACAGTTGTCCATTTATCCCGCCGATGCCGCAGAAGCCCCTCAGGTACACCGCTACTCGCAAGCAACATCTGCGTACGATGCGGAGATCCGAACCCACGTGTTTACGCCTGCCAGAATCATCATGACGGACCGAGGTGAGGCAATCATCGTCGATTCCTATCAGCATGAAAGCCCCACGGCAGTCCACGTGACAAATCCCATCATCGTGGATCTCCTGGCTTCACTGTTCAACCACGTGTGGGATGGTGCTCAACCGCTACCACGCGAAGGAGAGACCGGGGTTCTGACCCCCAGGGAGGCGCACGTACTCCAGAGGTTTTCCATGGGCGACACCTATGACGGCATTAGCCATGCCACCGGGCTGAGTAAGCGCACCTTACGGCGCATCATCGCTGACCTCTCGGACCGCTGCGGAGCAAGATCGCTCTTCGAACTTGCGGTCCGGGCCGAACGCCTTGGCTGGCTCCCGCACCCCTGATAACACCTCCGAACGCATCGTCGTCCATCCTAGTTGGTGTCACCTGGCCACCTGCGGCCATGCCTCTTTTGGCCACGTATGAAACCGATTTTCAGGGTTTCCCGCCGTGGATAACCAGCGTACCGTCACTTCAGTAAGGCACTGACCTACACTTGCGGCACCTGAGGGTCCGCTATCTCGAAGGGAGAATGATCATGGAACTGTTGAAAGACGTCACTGGGAAGTCTGTCTTTGGTGGCATTGTTGCTGGTGTGACGGTGTTTTCTGGCCTTGCGGTGTTTGATCCGCAGGTGATGCCCACCGCTTCGCGTGAACTGACGGGCGGTGCCGTTGCTCGGGTGCTCGCGGCCCTTATTGTGGGTGCTGCCGTGGGATATCTGGCCTACCGCTTCCCGCAGGTACTGGCCATTGCGGCGGTGACCAGCATGGTGCTCATTGTTGTAGGCATGGTGGCAACGCACGGCGCTGTAGCGCGGTTCACCATCCCCAGCGATTCGCTGCCGAGCCTGGGTGAGTTCATTGCCTCTGGGGCGAGAAGCTCACTCGTTGCGCTGGTGACGGCGCTGGCAGGAACCGTTAGTCTGTTACGCCTGAAGGAGTAAGCCCCGTGAGCCTCGGTGTCTGGCTGGTGGGTTAGTGCAAGTTTCGTCGATCAGTGCAATATTCGACGATGGACTGCGGCCCTAACCGAGCAAGGATGTACTGCCGCACGCAGGGAGCGCCGTTGTGCTTCGGAATTGCGGGCGGGTTGCTGGTTTGTGGGCTGGTGGGGCGCAGGAATCGCCGTTGTGCTTCGGAGTTGCGGGCATCGCGGGGACGGCAAAGGGCCCGGTGGGGGTTTCGACCGTCGGCGCTGGTGCGCCTGACTCAACCGCCCAACCGGGTCCGGCAATGCACCGGTTGCGAGGGGTACTTGGAGGGCGATTGCGCCACGCCTAGGAGATTCGGGCCGTTGTTTTTGTGAAAGTCTTGGAGGTGTAACCAGTCCTTATGGCGGTCACCTTGACGGTGATCTTCTTTCCCACGTCAGCCTTGACCAGAGTGTAGTAACTCTTCTTTGCTGTAGTCACCACTGTTTTCACTGCGCCGCTCTTGCCAGAGCGGTACCACTGATAGCGATACCGGGTGGCCGAAGGTCGGGTGGTGGTTGCCACCTGGGCGGTGAGTTTCTTCCCTACTCCTGCCGTGCCGGACAGAGAAACCCTACCCTGGGAGAACGTTCCAGGTGTGGTGGTAACCGTCCGTTTGGTGCTCTTAGCAGAGGCGTGGGTGGATGCCGTTTCCTTCACACGTTGGTGGAACGAGTAGCGTGTTCCCGGCGCTAAACGAGTGAAGGTACCAGACCTTTGCCACGTGACCCCATCCTTGGAAAACTCATGGCGAGCGTTAGCTTTCAGCGTGACAGACGTGGATGTCTTGGCGGTCACTGCTGGCGCCACGGGTGCGCTGGGGCTCGGACTTTTTGCCACGGTAACTGTGTTGGAGACACGGGGTTGGACTGCCACGTGGTGAGGGGGAGTGACCGCAGAGACCTTGACACTGAGCACCTTTCCTACATCGGCGGCCACGGGGGTGTAACTGGCAGCGTTGGTGCCTATTGGGGTGGTGCCGCGCAACCATTGATAGGTGAGTTTGGTCCCCACCGGCCAGGTGCCGGACGCCACAGACACTTTCTGTCCCACGGAAATAGCGGTAGGGATGCGCGGTGTGTTCACGGTGACCGGGAAGGGGCGAATCCAGATGGAGGAGCCGCCCTGGGCGTAGGTGAGGTAGCCAGCCTTGGTAGTGCTGGAAGCCATCTGCGTCACTGACTTGACGGTGGCTGGCTTCAACATGGGCACCCCAGCCGTGTTGAGTCCAAGTCCTAACCACGTGGTACCCGGCAATGAAGTGTGGCCGGAGACGGTGATGGTCCCGCCCTGGGGAATCTGTTGACTGTTCATGATGGCGCTGGCACTAAATAGTGGAGTAGGGTCAAACGCCCAGAGGAGTCCTGATTGGCGTGCCGTGAAATTCCCGTTCACGGTGATGTGCCCGTTCATGGCAACGGCGCATACCATGGGCGCAGACTCGCTATCAGCCTTGCACGAGGCCAGATCTACATTTCCCTGAACCATCACTGAACCCTGCTGAGCCAGCAGGGTTCCACTGCCGGTGAAGGCAGCGTTCGCGTTGACGGTGATCTGGGCGGCACGGGAGGCAGCCATCACGCCATGGACAATTGAGGCGGAGCCAAGTGTTACTACGGCGCCCTGGTCAACGTATATCACGGAACTGTGGCTACCCGAGGACGTTCCGGTGGACCTGTAGACACCCTTGATGGAGAGGGTGGTCCCGGGGTCTGACACATCCAGAGTGCCTACCTGCCAGGAGAGATCTTTGCCCACGGCAAGGCTTGCCCCAGTGTTGGCAGTTACGTCCCCAGCGCGAGGGAAGGAGACCGAACCCCCAATGGACACCTTGGCGGAACTTTCAGCGCACAGCAATGGGTTGGTAGCGCTATGATCGCAAGGCGCTGGGTTGGAAGCACTCGACGCGCCGCTCTGGGCAAAGGCCACATTTCCCTGAACATTGACCGTGGCATCCTCAACAATAAGCTCATGCACGCCAGAGATGGACCCGGCTTTCAGTACTGCCTTGGGAGCTACGTCTATGATGCGGGCTCCGGTGATGGCGCCGGTGACCGTGAGGGACCCCTTGTCATGCACGAGGACATCACAGGCACCGGTCACGGTGATGGCCTGGGCTGTCACCTGGGAGTTGGATACATAGAACTGGCCCGCCTCCCCGTCCTGGGATTGTGAGCCAAGCGTGACCTGTCCTGCGGTCACGGTGGCACCGGCTACCGCATACAGACCACGCACGGTGGCGGTGACCGCTCCGGCCATGATGGTGCCAGCGTTGGAGTCCAGCCCAAAGTACGTACTGGTGGAACCGGCCACCGTCACCGTTGCTCCCGTGTTGGCGTGTACGGAGTATCCCGAGGTCACATTGCCGTTGATGCTCACGCCGGACTGGGCGCCCTCAGCGTGAAGGGCCCAAGCGCCCGATGCGCCATCTGGTGCAGTCACATTGTGAATGCCGGTCACCACGCCGCGAGATCTGACTCTGACCGCAGCCACGCCCGCCCCAGTGCCCGTAGTGGAAACATTCACCGCTCCCGTTCCCGTTACGGTAAGTTGCGAGTTCTCGGAAACGGTGAGCGTGTCACCGCTAGACGTGAGGTTTAACGTGTACCCGTTGGTGTTGAGGGTGATGGCGCCCTGGTTGGTCAGGGAGATGGGTCCGGTGAAGTTGATGTCTCTAAGGAGGGTGACCTTATCTCCGGCTTGCAAGGTATCCCAGATGTCGGTGAAGTTGGCGTAGGTGCCTGAGTTGAGAAGTCCACCTGTGGAACTGCCGTCCTCGCGATCAACCCGGAAGTGCCACGTAGATGGCGTGGGTGCAGGGCTGGGCAGCGATGCAGGTACCTGACGTAGAGCGCCTGCCGGGAGGGGTTGAACGGCTATGCCGTTGGCAGGGGTGGTTCCAGCCCACGCAGACGTGGTTGCCATGGTGGCAAACAGGCCGCCCAATAATACTACCGTAGCCACTATCCCCGCCATGACGCCCACGCGAACGTGGCGTCGTGCGCTTGGGTGCTGCGTGGCTGGGTGTTGAGTGGCTAGGTACAGAGCACTCTCATCCAGGGAACTCGGGTGGTGACTAGAACACCTCATCCCAGAGCGAGGGTGGCTGACGTGAGCGCGCGTATCCATGGAGACTCCCTTGTGTCCGGATTTGTCACCATTTTAGTAAACGTTTACTCGCAGCGCTCTGCAACGTCAAAGCGTATTTGGCGGAGCAGGTATTCCTCCCCCCACGGGCGGTTGAGCCAGGCGCTGGCGCGTCTGGGTCTGGGTGTCTGGCTGGTGGGTTAGTGCAAGTTTCGTCGATCAGTGCAATATTCGACGATGGACTGCGGCACTAACCGAGCAAGGATGTACTAATGCACGCAGGAATCGCCGTTGTGCTTCGGAATTGCGGGTGAGTTGGCCGGGGACGGCAAAGGGCCCGGTGGGGGTTTCGACCGTCGGCGCTGGTGCGCCTGGCTCAACCACCCAACCGGGCCCTCGTGAAGTATTCCAAGCGATGCGTGGAAACATTGCGGGGACGGCAATGGGTCCGGTGGGGGTTTCGACCGTCGGCGCTGGTGCGCCTGGCTCTACTCCGGGGCCCCCGTAAAGTATTCCGAGCGATGCGTGGAAACTTTACGGGGTGGAGCCACCCAACCGGGCCCTTGCCCTGGTATTACTTACGCGTCCTTGACCGTGTCACCGAGCACAGCGCGGGCTGCGGCTAGGCGAGCGATGGGGATGCGGTAAGGCGAGCAGGACACGTAGTCCAAACCAATCTTGTTGAAGATGGTGATGGAGTCCGGGTCACCGCCGTGCTCGCCACACACGCCCGTCTTCAGGCCGGGCTTGGCGCCGCGGCCCTTCTCCACGCCGATGCGCACCAGTTCGGCAACGCCGTCTGGGTCAATCGAAGCGAACGGGTTGGTGGGAACCACGCCCATGTCAATGTAGGACTGCAGGAAGGAACCTTCAGCGTCATCACGGGAGATGCCCACACCGGTTTGGGTGAGGTCATTGGTGCCGAAGCTGAAGAAGTCCGCGTATTGCGCAATCTGATCCGCAGTCACCGCAGCGCGCGGCAACTCAATCATCGTTCCGATGGTGCGGTCAATGCCCTCGGGAGCCTCTTCCGCCCACGTCTTCTCCGCCACTTGACGCAGCGTGTCCAGTTCCTGCCAGTACGCCACCAGCGGGATCATGATTTCCACGTGCGGCTCAAATCCGCGCTTGGTCACCGCAGCAGCGGCACGAGCAATAGCGCGCACCTGCATCACGGCAATCTCCGGGTACAGCATGAGCAGGCGGCATCCGCGCGTTCCCAGCATGGGGTTCGCCTCGGACAGGCGGCGTACGTGGCCCAGCAGTTCACGGGCGTCATCCAGTTCGGCGCCGGTGGTTCCGGCGTCTTCCAGTCTCTGGACCACCAGGGACTGCTCCACCAGGTTGGGCAGGAACTCGTGCAGAGGCGGGTCAATCAGACGAATCGTCACGGGCAGGCCCGTCATCGCCTCAAACAGTTCCTCAAAGTCTGCCTGCTGCATGGGAAGCAACTTGTCCAGTGCCACGCCGCGGCCAGCCTCGTCCTGAGCCAGGATCATTTCCTGAACCACGGGCAGGCGGTCCGGGGCCATGAACATGTGCTCGGTACGGGTCAGGCCAATGCCTTCAGCGCCGAGTTCGCGAGCCTTGGCGGCATCCGGTCCGGTGTCTGCGTTGGCGCGTACTCCGAGACGACGAATCTCATCGGCCCATCCCAGCACCTCACGGAAGTCATCCGTGATTTGGGCTTCGGTGAGCTTCAGGGCACCGTCATAGATTTCACCGGTGGAGCCGTCCAGCGTGATGACGTCCGTTTCGGTCAGGACGCGGTCACCAATGGTGGCCGTCTTGGCGGCGGTGTCAATGCGGAGGTCGCCACAACCGGCCACACACGGCTTGCCCATCCCGCGGGCAACAACAGCAGCGTGGGAGGTCATACCACCATGCGAGGTGAGCACACCCTGCGCGGCTACCACACCGTGGATATCGTCGGGCGTGGTTTCCCAACGGACCAGAACAACCTTCTCGCCCTTCTCGCCACATTCGGCGGCGGTGTCAGCGTCAAAGACCACGCGGCCCACGGCGGCGCCGGGTGAGGCGTTGAGGCCCTTGGTGATGGGGGTTTCGCCGTGCGAGGGGTCAATGCCCGGGTGCAGCAGTTGGTCCAGCTGAGCAGGCTCAATGCGGCGCAGCGCATCTTCCTTGGTGATGGTTCCGGCTTCCACCATGTCACGGGCCACCTTGAGGGCGGCGGCGGCAGTGCGCTTGCCGGCACGCGTTTGGAGGATGTAGAGCGTGTTGTCCTCCACGGTGAACTCAATGTCCTGCATGTCACCGTAGTGGGCTTCCAACTTGTCCATGGTGGCCGTGAACTCGGCAAACGCCTTGGGCAGGTCCTTTTCCATGTCCGGCAACTGGTGGCCGGTACGGATGCCCGCTACCACGTCCTCGCCCTGGGCGTTGACCAGGTACTCGCCGTACAGTTCCTTGACGCCCGTGGCCGGGTTGCGCGTGAACGCCACACCGGAGGCGGAGGTGTCACCACGGTTACCAAACACCATTTGCTGCACGTTCACGGCGGTGCCGAGGTCATGCGGGATCTTGTTCAGGTTGCGGTAAATGTTGGCCCGGGGGTTGTCCCAGGAGGCAAACACGGCACCAATGGAGCGCTTGAGCTGCTCGCGCGGGTCCGTGGGCAGGTCCGTGCCCGTGGCTTCTTTGGCTACCCTTCGGAACGTGGCAACCAGTTCCTTGAGGTCATCAGCGCTGAGGTCCGTGTCATAGTCCACGCCACGCGCGGCCTTCATGGCGGTGAGTTCATCTTCAAAGATGTGCGGCGGGGCGCCCTCTACCACTTCGGCGTACATCTGCACAAAGCGACGGTAGGAGTCCCAGGCAAAGCGCTCGTTGCCCGTCTCCTTGGCCAGCGCGCCCGCAGACTCGTCGGAAATACCGAGGTTCAAGATGGTGTCCATCATGCCGGGCATGGAGAACACGGAGCCGGAACGGACGGAAACCAACAGCGGCTTGTCCGAGGCGCCGAGGGTGCGTCCCGTGCGCGCTTCCAGAGCGTCCAGGTGTGCTTCCACCTGCGGCCACAGGTCCACGGGCCACTCGCCACCAGACTTCATGGCGGCCACGCAGGCAGCGGTGGTGACGGTGAAGCCGTCCGGCACGGGGATGCCAATCCGCGTCATCTCTGACAGGTTGGCACCCTTGCCGCCGAGCAGCGGCTTCATGTCCAGGCTGCCGTCCGCAAAGTCATACACGTACGTTGTTTCGGAGGTCATTCCTTCTCCTTATTTAGTGGGGGTTGTCCTCGGGTGGGTGAATCCCTCAGCCATCGGTCTGCCAAGGTCCACTACCTGAGTGGGGGTTTTCTGTGGTTTCGGTGTGACGGGGATGGATTGTTGCCGCTGGCGCGCCTCAAACGTTCTCCGACGCGCCGTGACGGTTTCGATGACCCGTCCGGCGGCTTCTTCCAGAGCCAACGTGGTGGTATCAAACACGGGACACCCCAGCCTGCGCTGCACTTTGGCTACGGCGTCCAACTCGTCATAAATCTGGGCGAGATCGGCATACCCGCCCAAGTTCTGTCCGCCGGCTATCGCTACACCCATGGTGTCTACGCGTCTGCGACGAATTTCCAGGAGACGTTCCGGGTTGATGGTCAAGCCCACCAGTTTCCAGGGATCGCACTGGAACAACTCGGGCGGCGGCTCCACGCCGGTCACCAGCGGGATATTCGCCGTGGGGTAGCCGAGGTAGCCCAGGTACATGGAGAGCGGCGTTTTCCCGGTACGCGAGGCGCCCACCAGCACCACGGCGGCCTCGTGCAGGGAATCGGACAGGTTGCCGTCATCATTGGCCAGCACAAACTCCATGGCGTGAATGCGCTCAAAGTAGTCTGCGGCCAAGCCCACGGGGGCCACCTCACGCGCGGGCGTCAACCCGGTGCGCTGTTGGACGGCTTGTAACACGGGCTCCAGGAAGTCCACGCACGGGATTTGCATCGCGGCGCAGGCATCAATGACGCGCTTCTCGCGCTCCTCGTTGACCATGGTGAGGATGACAATGGTGTTGCCCTCGTCCGCCATGATGGCTCCCAAGGCGCGGTCCAGCGCGGAATCAGAGGAAATCTTAGCGTGACGAATCAGGCGAATGTCGGTAAGGTCCGGGAATTGGGCTTGCACGGCGCGCGCTACTCGAGCCCCTGTGTCACCCGTGGAGTCAGCCACAACGTGAATCACAACGTTATGCCCCGTCACAGAACTCTGCGTTCCCATGACGGGCATTGTTTCTGACTAATCAAGGCGCCCAGAGCGGCGGGCCATGACAGCACGGCGCGGTGGCGCTGCGGGGTGGTAGTAACTGCGCGAAATGCGCGGTGGGGTGTGGCGGGGGTGGTGTGGCGAGGGTGTGTGGCAGGGGCGATGCGGCGAGTACGGCGTGACGGGCGCGGTGGCGCTACGGGTGCGTGAGAATCTCGGGGAGTTCCATCAGGGAATCAATCACCGTGGTTCTGAAGGCGTCCGGCCCCGCGGCATGCATGTAGCCGAAGGGGCCTCGTCGGATTAAAAAGGGCCGCATCCCCGCGCGCATGGCCGGAAACACATCATTATCCAGCCGATCCCCAATGTAGGAAATCCTGTACCGCTCCACTCCGGCCAGTTCTGCTACGGCGCTGAAGAACGCGGGGTCCGGCTTCTCCACGCCGATTTCCGACGAGTTAGCAATCACGTCACACGGAAGGTCCATGGCTTGCAGCGAGGCGAGCGCCTCGGCCGGTTGGTTGCCCGCAATCACCACGCGGAAACCCGCCGCCTGGAGGGCTTCCAAGGCTGGGCGGACGTCCGGATACAGGTCATCAGCGTCAAAGCCGGAGCGCAAGGACTCTGGTTCGTCTACGGCCCAGCGCGCTTCTTCGTCGGGGATGGAGATGCCTGGCACAAGAATCTCAAAGGTTTCCTCCAGGGTTTTGCCCTCGGCAATGCATCCGCCCAGCACTCCAGCAAAAGTGACGGCGGGAATGTTCAGGCGCTCGGCCCAGCGCAGCCAGATTCGCGTCTCGCACACCAGCGTTTCCCCCACGTCAAACACCACGGCGTGATCCATGGGGCCTCCTGTGGTGTGTGGGTGGTGGGTGATGTACGGTGGGATATTGCTCGACGACGGACGAGCCGCAGCCGTGCGCTTAGAGTTCGGGAGGCGGTGCGGAGAGCGTGAACAACGCGTCTCCGTCCATGACCGGCTGATGAATGGGAGCCACAATGGTCAGGGCCTCCGGCGGGACGTCCAGGGCCACCACCGGAACAATGGGGGAGCGCCCCGAATCCCTAACCGCCGCAGGGTCCCAGTGGATGATCGGCTGCCCGGCCTCCACGGCATCGCCGTTGGCGGCACACAGGGTGAAGCCCTCTCCGTCCAGTTCCACGGTGTCAATGCCCAAGTGCGTCAGGATGGCCCGGCCGTCAGCAGCCTGCACAATGAACGCGTGGTTGCGCAGTTGCATGAGCACGCCATCCACGGGAGCGCGCGCAATGCTGGCACCCGGGGAATCGTCAGGCATGACGGCAATGCCGGGCCCCACAATCGATCCGGAGAACACGGCGTCCGGCACGTCCGCAATAGGGGTGGCGGTTCCCGCAACGGGTGCCAGAACTTCAAGATTGCCATTCACACCTCCAGCCTAGTTGCGGCGGCTCGCCACGGCACACCGCGTGCCACCTCTCGCCTCCCGGCCCACTTCCAATTCCAGGCTCGGCTCCATCAGGCTCCCCTGGTACAGCGACCCACTCGCTGACCACTCATCCGTGTGATGACAACATGATTTCTGCAATTCTAGGGGCCAACTCCCAGGTAGTCTGAGGGGAATGAGCATCCTATCCTCGAACGGCATCAGCGGGTTGGATCCGTCCAGCCAGGATTGCAGGAACTACGGCAGCACCCAACCCAAATACCGCACTGGCTATCATAGGTATGGCGAGTAAACGCGTATCAAAGACCGGTTGCCAGCGAGCAAAAGCGGTGACCGTCATGATGGCGATGAAACCCACTACCGTGCCGAGTGATGAACCTATTGTTCCTTGGACAATGCACTCACCCATGACGAGTCCCGCCACGCCGAAGCGGGAGGAACCCAGTGCCCGCCTGAGTCCAAACTCGGGGATCCGCCTCGTGACACCGAGGACCGTGACCATCACCACGATCACGAGTCCCGCAAGCGCTGCTACAACTGCAAGAACGGTGAGGGATACTGAGACCGATTCCTGGAGTTGTCCACGGAATGCGTCCGCTTGTAATACGGGATCTACCATGATCCGGTACTCGCCGAACGGATTTGCCAGGGAATCCAGGTGATCGGCAAGTTGTCGTGCGGCTCCGGGGTTGGTCTTGGCATATATCATGACGGTCCGCGGCGACGGGAGATTCTCGACGCTTTCTGGTGTCACGAAAGCCGCCCCCACTGCAGTGCCTGGCCTGGCTTCGGTGAGTATCCCGGCCACACGCAACCGGGTACCGTGGACGATCACCTCGGGAGAGGTGGACAGTGAGGGGAGTGCAAGACGAGCGGCGAGAGATTGGCCTAACACAACGTCACCTTCACCAAGGACTCGTCGATCTGGATTCAACCAGGTGATATGCGCATCCGAACCCGGTCCGGGAGTCATCTCCATGGCGTTTAGCTCTGCTGTGGTTTCACTAGCTTCTCCATTCCGTATAGATACCGCCTGCCATTGGCTCCAGAATTCGACGGCTCGGACTCCGGCATACTCTCGAACCGCTGACGCGTTGAGCCCCCAGCGGGGTTCCCCGGAATCACGTGTCAAGGTGGCCGAAACTTGTGATGCGCGTCGAGCATCGAAGATTGTTGAGACTTGGCTCGATGCGCTTTGTGACAGTCCCATAGCGGTGACAGTGAGCGCTACGGCGAAGGTGCATGCCAGCACACCAGCCCAGGTTCGCTGACGTTGCGCGCGCAGACCTTGGGAAATGAACCTCGTCAGACGAACCCAGGCCGTCCACCAAGTTCGTATCACACCCACTGGGGGAACATTGGAACAGGCAGGGCTTGCCCACGTGGCGGCATCCATGACCGGAGATATCTTGCGCTCGTCAGAGACTACTCGTCCGTCGGCGAGCATCACCTGCCTGCTGCATTGGGCGGCGATTTCGGGTTCATGAGTCACCACTACCAGGCTCGCACTGTTTTGCTGTGCGCGTTCCAGCAGGAGGGTCATAATTTCCTGCGATTGTGCGGAGTCAAGATTACCTGTGGGCTCGTCCGCTAACCACAATGGTGTATCACGCACCAGTGTTCTCGCAATAGCTGCCCGTTGCATTTCTCCGCCGGAAAGCGTGGTGACATCTGCCTGGGCGCGATGCACAAGGTCTACATCACTGAGAGCCTGCATGACGCGCGCTCTGACAGCAGCGTGATTGTCCGGATGACTTCTCGAATACTGCAACCCTAATTCCACGTTCTCCGCAACGGTGAGTCCGCCGATCAAATGTGAACGCTGGAAAATGAATCCTAGGTAGTCAGCACGCATGTGGACCCGTGTCTTTTCATCGTCCTCGACGATCTCCGAGCCCGCGATTCGTACCGTTCCACTGCTTGGGACGTCCAGAAGGCCAAGGATGTTAAGAAGGGTGCTCTTTCCTGACCCTGAGCGTCCCACAACCGCCACGGACTCCCCTGGACGAATCGTGAGGCTAACATCGGTCAGCGCAAAGGTGTCCTTATAGGACCGAGAAACCTCACAGAGTTCAACGAGAGGTGGAGTGTGCAACACCGGCAGAACGGGTCCTTCTGTGTCAGTGCCCACTGTGATCACCTATCAAAACGGCTAAACCAGGTGCAAGTTCCTCAGGCCTCGCAGGGGATATCGCCACCACTCCTCCAACACTCCCTGAGATCGTCACCTCTACTTCATGAAATGAAAGCCCTTGTCCCACAAACACTACTGACCGTCCACCGCGCGTTGTCACTGAAGTGGTTGGCACCAGGAGTCTCTGCGCAGGCTCGTTCGCGGGGTTGGTCAAAGTCAGGACGTAGGGGTTTCCTTGAGTCAACGTGTGCTCATTGGCCGGGAAACGCAGTGTTGCATCCTGGCCGTCAGAGTTTATTGACTCGAGGCTGACTTCTTCCTCGCTCCCGTCGTCGTCCTTCAAAGACCCCATGGCGCCTTCAGTCAGGGGACCGAGCGACTCAACCGGAATGACGGCCTCCAGCACGGTGTTCGACGTTGCGAATGTGAGCAAATGCATGTCAGAAGTCACGGTGCTCCCGACATCGGCAATAGACGAGATAGTGGCGGGAAGGGACGGGACAAAGAGCACCTCTTGACGAAGGATCATGGGGCCACCGGTTGTGTCCTTCGGTTCCTGGCGGGTTACCCGCCCATTTTCACGTTCATTCTGTTCACCGTCGAGATTGTCCTGGCTTGGTGGTTGTGCCTCTGGTGCTCGCGGGGGCCTGTAACCGGCACGGTTATACATTGCTACGAATGCCTGTTGGGTTACCTCTCCAAACTCGCCATCCACAGGCCCTTCATAGAGTCCAGCATCGGTGAGTGCCTTCTGCACTTCCGCCACGTCATCACCGGAATCGTTAGGCATGATATCCCGGTACATGGGGAACGCTCCTGCGAGGGTGAAAACGGGACGGCCATTGACGCGGAGGATGACATCACCGGAACCAACGTCCTGCCCCCGCCGTGCAACCCGTGCCGTGACAACACCGCCCATCTCACTGGGAGCGGTGATGTTTTGGGTGGTCTCCGGTGAGGCGATCGCCGAAAGCGTCATGCTGCCATACAGGTACCCTTCAATCACGGTAGCCGTAATTGGCGCCGCGACGGGGGCCTCGGCATGCGCAGATACCTGCTCTGGTGATTCCATTCGCGATGCCACTAGCCACGCAACTGCGGCTAGGATCAACAATGAGGCCACACCGAGTGTCATCCTTTTCATCGCTTAGCCTCCTTTGTGGATGATGAATAGCAGCCAGCAGGCGTTAACCTAATGCTGAAATGACCTCGGAGATGCCCTGGAAGTAATCAGCGAACTCCGTACGTGCTGCTTCGAATCCTTCGGGATCAGCAGCTATCGCTTGGAGTTCACCTACTACGCGGGCTTTGAACCTCACCTCGTCGTAGTGTGCCTCACCTCGGCAGCGTGCATCCGCAACGGCAACATCCCGCTCCTTGTCTGTCAGAGCGAGATCAAGGTAGCCCTGGTAATTCCCGTCTTCGTCAACGGCCCAGCGAGGAAACATGGAAGGTGGTGGCATCAGATCAGGTACTTCGGGCAAGTCCGCTATGCCAAGCGGAGCCATACACGCCTTCCATGCGCTGGCTGCACTCATCACCAATGGATCGGTGGCAGCCGCCTCCCATCCTGCGGATTCAATGAGGAACGGGATGTTGTCCGGAATGAGACCGAGACGTTTGTCGGCAGCCTTCCCACAGTCCTTCATTGCAGTGAGGATATCCTCAGTCATTGTGACCGATTCATCGACAACGAGACCGTTCGTGGCGGGCGCGCGGAATATTGGGTAACCGAATCGCAGAGCCACACCCTCATTGAAAATCGCCTGACCCGTCCGGAACTCTTCGAGTTCCGTGTCACCAGGAACGGGGCGCACAACTTGGTAGTCAACTACACCCTGCAAACACTCCCGCGCCAGGAGATCGCGGGCGTAGCCGTCAAGCGGGTTACGATATTCGGGCACTAATGCATATGCCGGAGTCATGGTTGACGTGGCGGTATTGTACCCGTACCGCTCAGCGACTTCGGCTGGCGTCAGCGGGGTGGTCACAGTGCTTCCACCACATCCTGACGCGGTAATGCACAGCGCCAGGAGCATTCCAACGCGTGCCCAGGCACGCGAACCAGTCATGATTCCGTTCTCACCGCTAGGAGAACTTCACGCACGAGATCTTGTTGGCCCAGTTCGCCGTTGTTGCGTCAGTCCCGTTGGAAAGTAAGGGATCACGGCTTTGCCCACCACGGGCCGGATTGTTCATCACAATGTAGGAACCGGTACTACATCCAGCCAAGTCATAGTATCTTGCTACCGAGGTCTTTCCATTGTTCACAATCGAATTTCCCCGATTACTCACATCAGCGAGGTTTGACAAGCTCGCTGTTTTTGCGTTAGGGCTGCCAGGATAACTGGTGGATGTCCACACACAGGCATATCCCGATGGGCAATCGCTCCACAGAGCGGATGCTGGTGCAGCCGTGAGGCCAACGGCCAATGCGCCAGCGATGAGAATAGTGGCAGTGCGTGTTTTCCTTGTCATGATTCACGTCCTTGTGTTGGGTGTGACGGGTTTGCCACACTTGACACAGTACGCGCGTTAAACAGTGTGCGAAAGATTGAAAATCGTTTTATTCGTGGCCAGTATAGGCATGCCGGATTTGGCCACGACTATACGCGATTCAGCCAGCCGTACCGTTCTGCAAGGACCCCCAGTTCCAATCGTGATCGCGCTCCGGTCCTTTCTTCCAAACGGTCGATCTCCCTGCGGACGGTGCGGGGGGCTATGCCTAGGTGGCGGGCAACTTCCTCATCGGTTTTCCCTCGGGCGAGGAGTTTCAGAACTTTGAGGTCTCTACCTTTCGGACGATTCCCTCCATCAACGTGAGGCCCGGTTAAGGGATCGGATTGTTCCCAGAGCTCTTCAAAGACATCCGCGAGAAGATTGGCAATGAGCGATTCCCGTATCACGACCCCCACCGTCGTGTTGCTCCGTGTTCCATCGGTGATTACTGCCTCACCTTGATCGTTGAGTAGTATCCGAGCCGGAGTAAAGGTGTGACAGCGAATCTGGTCTCCATGCTGTGACACTGCGGCTGCATACTCAATCACATGATGGTGACGGCGAGCTTCGGCTGGATATATCGCACGCATGAGCGCCTGGTCTGCCGATGCCTCGCCAAGATCCTCTTCCAGTGCGGAGCGGAGAACCCCCGCATCTGGGACGGTCGGCAACATCGAGTCAACGCGAGAGGAAGCCCGCATGATGATCCCCGGGATGCGGTTGACAATGGCGTCATGGCCAATGACGATTTCGAGGGCATGTGAGTTATCGAAGCCCATCCCGTATCTCACAACGCTCTCCGTTGCTCCCGCAATGACCTTCGTGTCGCGTTGGAGTTGGTCAGTGAATCGAGTCAGGGCTCGAAGAAGCATTGCACCAGGATCGGGTGCACGGACTGCGCCGGGCGTTGTTAACGAAGGACGGAGGAGATGCATTCGTTCGAACTCGTCGAGCATCTGCTTGACCTGAATAGCCTCATTGCTGCCCAAGTGCTGGGCGATACTTTGTGCTGTTCCTACCTGGAGTTGGAGAATCGCGTCATATACGTCACCTGGCGAAGGCGGTGAAGAAGTGGCTTCTTGAAGTGTTTCACGAGGTTCGTGTTCCATTGGTGATGTCCAGTCTCGGTCATGCCGATATTGCTCATCCCTAGAATAGGCACAATTATCCAAACCACGGAATTATCGAGAGTGTCATGTCCTCTCCGTGAAAGGTTCCACCATGACCTCCAAGATCAGTGCTGTCATCACACTTATGGCGTTGGTTCTTCCCGTCGGCTATGTATCACCGCCTACCCTTGAAGGCCTTCCAGAGTCCCCTCCTGTTCAAGTCATGGCGTGTATGAACTGCTTCAGGTGATCGTCTATCCATGAGTGTCACCGGCTTTGGTGACACGCTGGTGGTCGCAAAGCCCTCCGGGCGGCAGGGGGGATATCAAGGTGCGCCACCCCCCAGAGTCTGGGCGGCATGGGGGGAGGTCATGCGGAACAGTGGCAGGTCAGTACGCCACCACCGTTTGAGAAGGTTGACCGAATTCGAGGAGAATGCCATGACCGCCCAGGAAAGCCGCACGCCAAGCGGCCCAGCGGACGATCAAGCGATCCTCCTGGATATAGCCACGGTCATTGATCGCCTGTGCGAAGCGCGCGAGATGGTGGATCCCTTCACGGTGGCTACGGAATCTTTACTGCGCCGGGAACTCTTTGCACTCCTGGACAACCCCACGCAAATCACGTGGGAGCGCGTGCGCGAGGTGGAAATAGCCCCACACTTTGTCACGGGTCTGACCACGCCCTCGCCCTTGGGAGTGACGGTGGGGGATGCCGCGTACGCCTTTGGGGTCTCGGATGTCACGTGTCCGGACCGGAGAACACTCATGGGTGCGCTGAACTGGTTAGTGGGAGAGTTGCAGGCCGCGCTGCCCGCGTAAGCATTGTCCGCCCCAATGGGGACGTTTCCCGCACCATCGTCGAAGGAAATTCCGCTCCTCACCTCACACCATGGGGCAGATCACGCCTGTGAGGGGCCACAGAGGCGCCGCTGACTACTCAGATGACGGGCCGTGAGTACTCATTTGGCCTCAAAAGTGCGGTGGGTCCCCGATTCATGCGTCAAGGTTGTACCCGAACCAAGGAGGACGATGACATGACTGTCACCACACCTGAGCGTACTGCACGGCGGAAAGCCGCCGGCGCAGCCCCCGCTCCCCGCAGCAACTCTGCTGCTCTCGCTGCCGTTGTGTGCCCGTTTGAGCCGGAAGTAGGCTCCACGGTCTCTGTACGCGAATGGCGCGGGGAGCAAGATCTTGCCCACTTCCAGGGCTTGCTACCTGTGACTGCTCGCCCCGAGCATTTCCACATCCAGTCCCGCACGGCTCGCTTCGGCGAGTTTGACGTCACCTACATGGTGCACGGCCCGTTGCGGTTTGAGGCCTCGTCTGACAACTTCGGACACGGCGTCAACACCCTGCGTCTGCTGGTGGTGCTTGACGGTGAGGTGGTGATTCGCCACGGCGATCTCACCCACGGCGAGCAGGCCACGCTGAACAGGCGTGACGGTGCGTTGATTCTGGGTTGGGAAGCCGTCACCTACACCGCTGCCAGCCCGGCACGCGTGGTGGTGGTGGACGTCCCCGCCGATCACGATGTGCTCGGTGGCCTTCCTGAAACGGCACCTTTTGTTGCCGGTGGCACAGAGTCCGCTCTGTTGTCCGCACTGGCCGCGTTCGCGCTGGACCTGTTGCGTCAGGACGTGGAAAACCTCACCCCGGCTGTGCGTGCCCAGGTGACCGATTCGCTGGAGTCACTGATTTCCGGAACCGTGTCCACTCTGGCCGTGCCGTCCGGTGGCGATTGGAACCGCCGCAGCCAGCGGATGCACGTGGTGCGCTACATTGCTACGCACTACGCGGACCCGCAGCTCGGCCCCACCACCCTCGCCGCCCACCTGGGCATGTCCAAGCGTTCTTTGCAGCGCTTGTTTGAGGGTGAAAAGCACTCGGTGTCCCAGTTGATCCAATCCAAGCGGGTGGACCAGGTGCTGCTGCGCCTGCGCGATCCGCGTTACTCGGCTACCTCGCTCGACGAGTTGGCGGTGTTGACCGGGTTTGGATCGGCACTGGCGCTGCGCCGCGCGGTGCAAGCCGCCACAGGCCGTACGCCGTCAGCGCTTCGCGCTGAGGCCTTGGTGGGCTAGTACCACCGCACGCTCTGCTATGGCGGGGTAACCCGTGGTGGGGAGTCCGGCAAGGACGCACCCACTACGCATAGACGGCATAAGGCCCCTGGGGTATTTTCCCAGGGGCCTTTGCTATGCGACCGCGAACGTTGCCACTCAAGTCCCATGTGGCAACGGGCACCGTGTCGACGTCACGGCTCCAATGAAGCGTCTGTGGAAAGGGAGTCTGGATCTCGCGAGTTCCCCCAAGCCCTTCCTACGCGCTCCGCTGGACGCGGGTGGTCTCCAAGTCACGCACGTCCCCCTGCGGCGTCATCCGCAGTTACCCTGCTCCCATGCCGTAACACGGTTGCCGGAAGGGTCGTCGTTCTCCGTTCAACCAGTTCTGTGGAATCAAAATCTGCGTCTCGCTGCAGCCGATCCGTGTTCTTCTCTTCCTCAGAACCGCCGGGGTACTTTCTACTCCCTTTGGGGGTCCGAGCGCAAGGCGCTGGTGCGTGTTTGGGGAGCCAAGTTGCGCGCGGAGTAGTTGTCCACACCACAATCCGCAGAATCTTCCCGATTCTCCCGTGCCTGTGGATAACTTTGCTGAGCGCACAACGTTCGATCCGCTGGCGCCGTCTCGCTGGCGGTTTCACGGGCGCATAAACGGCTAAATTTCACCGTTTCCTGAGGCTACAGAAACTTCTCACCAGGCCCGCGCGGGCGGTGAGGCAATGCGCGCCAGGTGTGGATAACTGTGCTGGGCGTGTGCCTGGGGTGTGGATAACTGCGCTTGGCGTGTGCGGGGAGGTAGGTACTCGCGCGCGTCTACCCGTGCGCTTGCGAGCGAATGTCCGAGGGGGTCTGACCCGTAGCGGCCACCACGGCTCGCCTCATGGCCAGTGCGGAACCATACCCGCACGAGGCGGCCACATCCTCCAAGCCAATGCTGGCACTGCGGGGATCGTTCAAGCGTTGGAGTGCAACGTCCAACCGCTTGGAGGCAATGACGCCGCTGAGCGAGGTGTCCTGCCCCTGGAAGAGGCGGTGCAGTGTGCGGGTTGACACCCCAAAGTGGTGCGCCAGGTGTGCCGGGGTGAGGTCATGCTCCTGAAAATGCGCGTTGATGTAATCCACAATGCGCGTGGTTTCGGCGTGTTCCAACGCATCGGACGCCCGCCCCAAGGCGGTTCCTGCTACCGCCGTGAGAACAAGGTTCTCCACCACGCGGTTGGTCTCGCCCCGTGTTTCGGCCGTGGACTCGTGGTAGTACACCAGCTCGCGCAAGGCCGAGGCGGTGATGGACGGGATCACTGCGTTGCGGTCCCACGCCATGATGAGGCTCTCGGTTGCTGAACCGCGTAGTGGCGTGCGCTCCACGGCAATGTCCACCTCAATGAGCGTGGCGCCGTTGGTTTCGTATTCCATGGGGAGCCATCCGGGAGTCAGCGCTGCGCAGCGTTCTGTCAGCGTTTCCTCAGAACCCGGGAGGCGCACGGTGAGGCCGCCCTCCATGACCACCACAAAGCGCAAGGCCCTCCAGGGGTGACCAAAGTTCTCAGCATCGTTGCGGTATTTCCACGGACCGGTTTGGTGCATGGCAACAACAAACGCTCCAAAGCGCGCTGTTCGTCGACGATCCATGGTTGACCTCTACGTCCCTACACCGTGACCACGGGGAGGCACAGGATCAGCCCCAGCAAGCAGCCAATGATGAGATCGCGCCGCAGCGTTGACTGACGGTGTGGCGTGCGTCTGCGCATCCCATCCTCCTGGTGTTGGTGTGAATCCAATCTACCAAGGCTATGGCCGGTATCCGCGCACACGGGGGTTTGACGCGCGGACACCGGCCCATCTCGGTGGACGGGCGTGCGCTGCCGCGAGGGGACGGGTGCGGTGCGATGCCTAGGGACTTCTCCCAACCGAGTTGCCCCCACTGTTGCGCGGACATAGCAGCACGTCTCCCCAAGTGTCGCCGCGTGCTTGCACTGGTGGCACTGAGTGGTCATGTAGGACACGATGGGTGTATGACCAGCACGGGAACCTTGCACGTTGATGCCCGCGATGATGCCATCAAGCACCTCACAGCGGGTACAAGCGTGGACCTTTTGGGGTTACCGGGCTCCGGGCGAAGCGTCCTTGCCAAGGCCATTGCTACGGAAATGTCAGATTTTGGGTGGCAAATTGTCACCATCACCGGCGCCCCCGGATTGCGGGACCGCCCGCTAGAGGCGCTGACAATTGCCGGCCTGGTGTCACGACAGGCACCGCAGCAACAGCAGGGGTCCACCGTGGCCAGTACCGCCGTGTCCGCCGCCGTCCAAGGACTCCAGCAAGCCATCAAGCCCGGCTCCACCCTGGTGGTGGTGGAATGTTCCTCCGGCATTGATGAGGTCTCCTCCGGTGTGATCTCAGTAGTGCATTCCATGACGCCGTTCCCCATCCTGAGTACATCCCGCCCGGCACCCCGCACCCGGCGCCCCTCCTGGCAACTCTCAGCAAATATTTCCCCCGGAGTGACCATTTTTGTTCCACCGCACGGGTACGTGGACACCCAAACTCTCCTGGTGGAAGCCCTGGGTGGTGACATTGAATCCTCCGCCGTGAGCAGGATCTTCGCTGCGTCCGGCGGCCTGCCCGCGCTAGTCCTCGCCCTGGTGGAAATAGCGCGCAACCATGGAACGCTCCGCGAGGTCCAGGGCGTGTGGGAAGCAAGCCCGGAATTGTGGACTCCGGAAATGATGCGTGCCGTGGAACCGCTCCTCCATCCGCTCAGCCCGTCCGCCGTGGATGCGCTAGAGGCGTTGGCGCTCGCTGGCACCGTGGAAGTGGGCACCGCTCGCAAACTGATGGATTGGGAAACGCTGGAGGAGTTGGACGGCTACGGTCTGCTGCGTTTTGTTCCCCGCGGGGACGAGATGCTGGTGGGTGTGTTCCCCCTGGCCATCATCGAATACTTCCGTCACCACGGGATTGGCGCCCGCCACCTCCGCGTAGATGAACTGCTCTCCAAAGCACTGGGCGGATCGTCGAACGATAGGCCCGCCCCTGCCGCCGGGCCGTGGCACACCTCCAACCCCACGGACGCCCTGCAACCGGTACGCCTCACGCTGGACGGCTCCACCGTGGGCGAGGGTGACATTGAAAACCGCCTCCTGCTGGAACACTGGCACCGTGAACTGCTCCTGCGGCGCTCCGAATGGGAGGCCTCACCGCTCCCGCGCACCGCAGCCGCACTGATCCGCACCTTGTTGGTGACGGGCGGTGATCCGGCCGAGGTGATGACTGTTCGCCAGAGCACTCCCCGCGTGGGCGATCCCCGTGACCTGGTGGCGTTTGATGATTGGTACGCCATTTTCCTGGGCATTGTGGAGCGAGACCTGGATCAGGTGCGCGCCGTGCTGGCCAAAACCCGCGTGGAATCCGATGAATGGGTGGCCCTGGTGGACGGCATTGAAGCCTTCCTGGTGCTGCTCATTGATTCCGCACCGGACCCGGACTCCCTGCCGGACATCCCCGTGCATGATGAATCCATCCCGCTGGACACCCGCGAAATCGTTGCCTGGACGCGCGCCGAGTTGCTCCTTGCCCAAGGACGCTCCGAGGATGCCCTCACGTTGATCGACGATTGTGGCAAGGCCACTTCCAGCTTTGCTGCGGGACGCGCCTCGGCTCGCCCGTGGGCGCTGCTGCTGGAGGGGCGCCTGGATGAAGCGCTGGATCAGGCCAAGGGATTGATGACCGCCGCGCGGCGCGAGAATGACGTGGAAGGCATTGTGGGTGCCGCTTATGTGGCAGCCCAGGTGTACCTGAGCCGTGGACGCACGGCCGAGTTGCGCACGTTGCTGGGATCGGTGCTGTCCTCCGGGATCATGCCGCCTATGCAGCGTCCCCAACACGTTGCCCTGTTGTCCATGGCGGCCTCCATGGCTGCTGATGAAGGCCGGACTACCACGGCCAAAACTCTCTCCCAACAAGCGCTCTCCTTGCAAACAGGGCCCGGCGCGTTCCCCCTCGGATCGCCCACACGCGCTCTGGCCATTCTGGAAGCCGCAGACCTCCAACCCAATGCGGCCCATCAATTGGTGGCCGAACGCCTCTGGGCGGAGTCTGTGGAACTGGTATCCAAGGGGTACCTGGTGTCCGGGTATGTGGCCGGGATGCTTGCCGTGGTGGAAGAGCCCACGGCTGAACGCGGGAAGGTTCTTACCACGTTGAGTAAGCGCATTCCCGCCCCCAGGATTCGCTCCTTTGACATGTTAGTCTCGGCGCTGTGCAGCAACGATTCCGAAGCCATGGTGACGGCAGGGCACGCGCTTGCTGATGCCGGGTATGTGTGGGATGCCACGCGCTTGTACACCGTTGCCTTGGGAGCGCTCCGCGGAGAAGGAGCCGCCGCTCGTGCCTCCGAGGTCCACGAGGACGCGCGCAGGCGCTTGGAATCCTGGGGCCCCGAGGCCGCCGTGGGTCTCCGGTCCGCCTCCGAAGGTGCCGAACTCACCGCACGCGAGGATGAGATTGCTCGCTTGGCCGCTAACGGACTCTCCAACCAGGACATCGCCAAACGCCTGATGATCTCCGTGCGCACGGTGGAGAACCACCTGCACCGGGTGTTCCGCAAACTTGGGGTGGAAAATCGCGCGGAAATGTCCCGCGTACTCGCGGGGTGACCATCCACGCGCATAATGACTGTATGACCACTGCGGAACCGGCACCCCCCACCCCGTCACCTGCGCGCGTTGATCTCAACGAGCAGATTGTTGAGCACCTGGGCGGGGACGATCCTCAGCCCAACGCTGTGGATGAGGCGCTTCCCGCGCCCGAGGATGCTGTGGAACTCCCGCCCCTGCCTGATGACCGCTTTGCGGACCGGGAACTGAGTTGGCTGGCGTTCAACGAGCGCGTGTTGGAACTCGCCGAGGACCCGCGCGTTCCGCTCCTGGAGCGCGTGAGATTCCTTGCCATTTTTTCCTCCAATCTCGACGAATTTTTCATGGTGCGCGTAGCCGGGTTGAAACGCCGGATCGCCTCGGGCATCGCCGTGACAGCAGTGTCCGGCCTGACGCCCTCGGAACTGTTGGACGCCATCTCCGCCAAGGTGCATGCGTTGGTGACGCGGCAAACCGCCCTGTTCCAGGACGTGATCCAGCCGGCGCTCGCGGACGAGGGCATCACCATTGTCCACTGGGAGGATTTGGACCGCCGCGAACAGGAGCGGATGAGCAAGTTTTTCCGTCGGCAACTCTTCCCGGTGCTCACGCCGTTGGCCGTAGACCCGGCGCACCCGTTCCCGTACATCTCCGGGCTCTCCATGAACCTGGCCGTGCTGGTGCGCAACCCACAAACGGGCAAGGAACACTTTGCCCGCGTTAAGGTTCCCGAATCCCTCCCGCGCTTCATTGCCGTGGATGAAAAGGGCCGCCCGTCCGCGCCCACGTCCGCCACGGCCTCCGCCATTGCGTCTCCTACCGGCGCCAAGAAGCGCACCTCCTTTGTTCCGTTGGAAGAGGTGATTGGTCAGCACCTGGACAAGTTGTTCACTGGGATGGTGGTGGAGGAAGTCCACCAGTTCCGCGTCACCCGCAACGAGGACGTTGAGGTGGAAGAGGATGACGCCGAGAACCTCCTCAAAGCCATGGAGAAGGAGTTGCTGCGGCGCCGGTTTGGTCCGCCCGTCCGCCTGGAAGTAGCGGCGGGGATTTCCCAGCGGATCCTGAGCCTCATTGTGCGGGAACTCGGGATGGACTCTGCGGACGTGTACGTTCTCCCAGCTCCATTGGACTTCACGGGATTGAACATCATTGCGGACATTGAGCGCCCCACGCTGCATTACCCGCCTCACGTTCCCACCACGGCGCGGGACCTTGCTGAGGTGGAGTCTGCCAGTGCCCGGAACATTTTTGATGTGATGGCTCGCAGAGATGTGCTCCTACACCACCCCTATGACTCCTTCTCTACGTCCGTGCAGGCGTTCCTCAACCAGGCGGCGGCGGACCCCAAGGTGTTGGCCATTAAGCAGACCCTGTACCGCACCTCGGGTGATTCGCCCATTGTGGACGCGTTGATTGACGCCGCCGAAGCCGGAAAGCAAGTACTGGCGTTGGTGGAAATCAAGGCGCGCTTTGATGAAGAGGCGAATATCTCCTGGGCCCGCAAGCTGGAGCATGCGGGTGTTCACGTGGTGTACGGGATTGTGGGGCTGAAAACCCACGCCAAACTGTCCCTGGTGGTCCGGCAGGAGTCCACAGGACTTGTCCGCTACTGCCACGTGGGAACGGGAAACTACCACCCCAAAACAGCGCGGCTGTACACGGACCACGGCCTGCTCACTTGTGACCCCAACGTGGGGCAGGACCTCACGCGCCTGTTCAACCAACTCTCCGGGTATGCACCACGGGCGCGCTTCCACCGGCTCCTGGTGGCTCCCCGCTCCGTGCGGGCTGGGCTCTTGGAACGCATTGACCGTGAGATCGCCGCAGCCCAGGCAGGGGAGGAGGCTTGGGTCAAGATCAAGGTCAACTCCGCCGTGGACGAGACCCTGATTGACGCTCTGTACCGGGCCTCTCAGGCCGGGGTCAAGGTGGACCTCATTGTGCGCGGGATTTGCGGGTTGAAGCCGGGGATTCCGGGGCTGTCTGAGAACATTCGTGTGCGCTCCGTGCTGGGACGGTTCTTGGAGCACTCCCGGATCTTTGCCTTTGCCAACGTGGCAGGACCCGCCATCGGCGAGGGAAGTGACCGCGGCCCCGAGGTGTTCATCGGCTCCGCTGACCTCATGCACCGTAACTTGGACCGCCGTGTGGAAGCGTTGATTCGGGTGTCTGATGTGGATCACATTGACACGCTCCTGGATCTGCTGGAACTCACCTTGGATGAGGGCACGTCATCCTGGTGGTTGGAAGCCGATGGGACGTGGACACGCCACAGCCTCAACGCCGAGGGTGAACCGCTGCTGGATTTGCAAGCGGACCTGGTGGCACGGCATTCCCGCAAGCGCGGAGGAGTGCGGTGAGCAAATCCGGACACTCGCACGCATCCGTGAGCGGACCGGCACTGAAAGCGCTGAAGTCCGCCGCTGTTCGCCCGCCGCGTCCCAGCATGGCAGGGCAGTTCAACGGCGAGCATCTGGCCACCGTGCGCACCGCAGGTGGGCTGGTGTGGCGGATCAAGAATGGCACACTCCAAGTGCAGATGGTCCACCGGCCCCGGTATGACGATTGGTCTTGGCCCAAGGGGAAGTTGGAACACGGTGAAACGCACCAAGCAGCCGCCGCGCGCGAGGTCACGGAGGAAACCCACAACGCCGTGATCCTCCAATCTCCGTTGCCCGGCACGCGCTATCAGTTGGCCACTGGGCAGTGGAAAACGGTCACCTACTGGATGGCACGCCGTGCCAGCAGGCAGGACAATGATTTGGGTCCGCTCATGGCGCGAGACGTGGTCAAGCCCGCCTCCGCTGAGGAGATTGACACTGTGCGGTGGATTGACGCCCAGGCGGCGTCCGCCAAGCTGACTCGTCGGGCAGACCGCAAACCGCTCGAAGCACTCATGGACGCGCACAATGCTGGAATACTGGACACGCGCGTGGTGGTCATTGCACGGCACGGAACGGCGCTGGCCCGCGGGCAGTGGCATGACGGCGAGGGCACTCGGCCGTTGACCCCCATTGGGCACGCGCACGCTGCAGCCATTGTGCCCGTGTTGGCCGCGTACGGCGTGGCCCGCGTGGTGAGTTCGCGGTGGGAGCGGTGCGCCGCCACCGTGGAGCCCTACGTGCGCGCCGCCAACGTGCGGCCCTGGTTCTCGGACAACCTGACGGAACTTTCCCACGAGCGCTCGCCCGAGCGCGTGGCCGCCACGGTCACGCAGTTGTTGGAGTCCTCCACGCCGTCCGTGCTGTGTACGCATCGGCCCGTATTGCCCACGGTATTTGCGACGATGAAGGAGTTCTCCACCGAGGTTGTAGCGGACGTGCTTCCCAAGAAGAACCCGTACCTGCGGCCGGGGGAGTTAGTAGTGGCACACGTGGCCACCGTGGACGGCCGGCCCCTCGTAGTCTCCGTAGAGCGCGTAGCCCCCGAGTTGTACTGATCTAGCCCTCAAACTCCGGGTCTTGGCTGGCACGCCAGGCGGTGAAGGAGTCCGAATATCGGTGAAGCAACTTGGCCAGTTGCGCAATGTCAGCCTCGTCCCAGCTGGCAAGGGCCTCGGCGAAGGCGTCAACGCGGGCTTCGCGGGCGTGCGTGAAGCGGTCCTCGCCTTCCGAGGTGAGCGTGATGAGTTGCCCGCGAGTGTCCTCCGGGTCCACCTCGCGTGAAATCAGTCCGAGCTTCTCCAACCGAGCGAGCTGACGCGAGATGGTTGCCCTGCCCACGGAAAAGTGCGCGGCCAGATCCGAACCCCTGGTTCCCGGGTTCATGGAGATGTGCGCGAGGATGGGGAAGGCGCTCGCATCCAACTTGGGGTGAACCTGCCCGGCAAAGAGCGCGGACGAGGATTGCGAACGGCGGGCAATGAGGCGCAACTCGAGTTCGAGAGCATCGATAGCTGACATGAAACGCATCATGCCGTATCCCCAGGCACCTATCTTCCATTCGGCGCGGAACCTAGCCTGATTCGGCACGTCCCCTCTGCGTTGTGGGCCCGGTTGAGTGTGCTTCCTGGGGTTGTGGGCCCGGTTGAGTGTGCTTCCTGGGGTTGTGGGCCCGGTTGAGTGTGTTTCCTGGGGTTGTGGGCCCGGTTCGCTGTGCCCGCGCCCGCCCGACCCTGCCCCCGCGCCCGCAATCACGGGTGTCTCGTCGGTACTTCTCGCCGTGGGGGTTTGTTGGTACGCGTACGGGGGGTCATACGCGTACAAGCGCACCCCCACAACGGCTGGCTAGTGCTTCCTGGGGTTGTGGGCCCGGTTGACTCACCTAATAAGCGTTATTGAGTGAGTAATCCGGGCCCACGACGATTCTGGGGTGGGTGATCCGGGCCCAGGACACGGGTGGGGTGTGGGACAATGCCGGTATGAGTATCAATCCCGCTGAAGCACCTCGCGCGTCCAGCGTGCGCTACCGCAGGCCAGCCATGCTGGATCAGCATGCCGCCGAGGGCATTGCCGATCCCATGGATCAGGATCGACGAGAGGAGTTTGCCTCCTTGGTGGCGCGCGCCATCCTGCTCCGCAGCGGAACTTCCCAGGACCCGGCCACCCTGGAACGCCTCACGCGCATCCTGGACACCAAGGACTTGGACGGCATCGCGGCCTATCTGGCCGACGAGTTGGAGGCTGACGAATCTCAGGACGCCGAGCTTCAGGACCCCGAGCCTCAGAACGCCGCGTAGTTCCAGAACGCCGCGTAGTTCCAGAACACTGAGACTGCTACGGGCACTGACACTGACACTGACCTTCCCCATCGGGGTCAATCAGGAGTACACTGGGAACTGCGATGCCGGGCTGCGGTACCCCCGGGCTCCAACTTCAGCCGCTTCGAGCGGCCTCACGCCGTGAGGCGTTCCCGGCTCGGCATCGTATGACTCCCGCCTCAAGCACATCACCCAGGGCAGGCACCGCCCAAGGCAATCACCGGGACAACCTCACCATTGCTTTCACTCCGAAGGTTTCCCGCCCAGGACAAGCCCATCAACGCAACTCCCGCCACAGGCATTTCCCACACCCAGCCACCGCGCCTCCAGCCTCCACTGGCACCCCACCCGCACCTTCGTCGCAAATGCATCCTCGCCGTGCCGGGTTTCCCACGAGGTGAAACGATCCAAAGGTAAAGGGATTCCTGGCACACGCCGGGAGCGTCCACCACAGCAATGGGGAGACACCGTGGCCTTCAAACTGACACCGCGCGATACTACGTTCTTTGACCAATTTGGGGACCTCGCACAGTACACCGTGGAAGCAGCCGATCTGCTGGAACAGATGCTGACCGCTGACAAGTCCACGCGCAAGGATCTTGCCAAGAAGATTGCTGACGTGGAAACCCAGGCGGATGCTGCTAACTCCGCCATCATGACGCGGCTGAACTCCACTTTTGTGACCCCGCTGGACAGGGATGACATCTATGACCTGTCCTCATCCCTGGATGACTGCGTGGACAATATGGAAGAGGCTGCGGACCTTATTGTCCTATATGAAGTAGATGAGTTGCCGGCTCGCGTCAGCGATGTGGTGGCCGTGCTGAAACAGTGCGCGGAACTCTCCGTGGCCGCCATGCCGCGCATGCGTGCGCTGGACAAGTTGGATGACTACTGGAAAACCATTGCGGACCTGGAACGCAAGGGTGACAAGTTGCACCGCAAGCTCATCAAGCAACTGTGCGACGAATTTACCGGGGACGTCATGACCTTCGTGAAACTCAAGGAAATCGTCAATTGTCTGGAAGACGCCTGCGATTCCTTTGAAGAGGTTGCGGACGTTGTGGAATCCATTGCTCTGAAGGAGTCATAGTCTCGTGGAACTCGCACTCGTCATCCTCGTCGTGGCGCTTGCGGTGGGATTCGATTACACCAACGGTTTCCACGATGCGGCAAACGCCATCGCTACGTCCGTATCCACGCGCGCGCTGACACCGCGCGTTGCTCTCGGCATGGCCGCCGTGATGAACTTTGCCGGCGCCCTGCTCGGCACCCAAGTTGCCGGCACCATTGCCCGCGAAATTGTGAAGCTGGAAGGCCAAGCACCGCGCATTGAACTCACCGTGGTGGTGGGGGCCCTGGTGGGAGCCATCTCCTGGAACCTCATCACGTGGTGGCTCGGCCTGCCGTCATCCTCCACGCACTCCATGATTGGTGGCCTGATTGGCGCTGGCCTGGTGGCACTCGGCTCCGGCGGCGTTCAATGGCAGAGCGTGTTGCAGAAAGTGGTCATCCCCATGATCGCCTCGCCGCTGGTGGGATTCTGCCTCGCGTTTATCATCATGGTGATTGTGTTGTGGATATTCCAGAAGGTGAATCCGTGGAAAGCTACCCGACGATTCCGCATTGCCCAAACCGCCTCCGCTGCTGCCATGGCCCTAGGCCACGGTTTGCAGGACGCGCAAAAAACCATGGGCATCATTGCCATGGCATTGTTTGCGTACGCCGGTCCCGGCACCGGGCACACGCTGCCCACGTGGATCTTCAACCCGAATGACCCCATGGGCACCATCCCGCTGTGGGTGAAGATTGGTGCGGCTGCGGCCATCTCTGCCGGAACCGCTTCCGGTGGATGGCGCATCATGCGGACGCTGGGACGCAAGATCATTGAACTGGACCCGGCCCGCGGATTTGTGGCTGAAGCCGTTTCTGCGGTGGTGCTCTTTGTGGGTGCCATGCACTTCCACATGCCGCTGTCCACCACGCACACCATCACCACCTCCATCATGGGTGTGGGCGCCACCAAGCGTCTGTCGGCCGTGCGATGGGGCGTAGCCAAGAACATTGTGGTGGCGTGGGTATCCACTATTCCCGCAGCCGCCGCAGTGGCCGCACTGATTACCCTGCTCCTGCGCGCGATTATCGGCTCGTAAGGCTTGTCCGCACGGGATAACTGTGTCCCGGCTCGGGGTCCCCGCAAAGTACCGCAACGCAGTGAGGACACTTTGTGGGGAAAAAAAGTAGGCCCCCCGGGGCTCGAACCCGGCACCCACGGATTAAAAGTCCGTTGCTCTACCTGATGAGCTAGAGGCCCACCGCTGAGCATACCGGGTTTTCACACTCACGTCACTCATCCGGAACGGAATCGTCGTACATTGCGGCATGTGTGGGACTACTCAGAGACGAGGCTTCCCACTCACATAGTGTGGCGTACCGCTCATTTAGCCGGAAAATGGTTGTGCGTGCCCCTGTGATGGCGCATAGTGGGAGTATTAGGTAATCGACCAAGGGGACGATGACGATGACTGAGTATCCAACACGGGCTAGTGTTCAACGGCCAGAAGCGAATCGCAAAGCGATGCGCATGGCCGAGCGCGCCGAACAGCGTGCCGCCAAGCGACGCCAAGCGGGTACCGTAGGCACCTCCGTAGGGGTGATGGCGGTAGCCACCATTGCTGCTACGGCATTGCTGGGCCCTGCCCACTCCACCACGGTGACGCCTGAAGATATGGCCACCGGCGAGATGGACTCCGCTGCCATCAATGGCCGCGTTGATGATGCCGCCTCGCGTTCCCACGAGCGCGATGCACTGTTTGCCGTAGACAACGCCCAACAGGTGTCCACTGCGGGTGATACCGCAACTGCTACCACGGGGGATTCCACCAACGCGCAGACCACGGATGCCATCACCGCTGCCGCTGCGTCCCTGACGCGCGCCGATCAGGTGACGGCCGAGTCCACGGACGTATCCAAGGCGGACCTCGCTGCCATCAAGGACGCGCAGGACACGTTGGCACAACTCACCGCCCTTGCCCAACAGGACAACGTTGCCCCCGCCACCACCACCACGGTAGGCGCTGACGGCGCGGTCACTGCGGGTTCAGACGCTACCGGCTCTGACGCCACGGGAACGGACGGCGCGTCCACGGATGCGGGTATCGGCTCGGACGGCACCGGTTCGGCCAGCACTGCGGGTGACGGGACCAGCACGGACGGCACGGGCACGGATGGCTCGGGTATTTCCGAGGCTTCTACTGCTACGGATGGTTCGGGTGACGCCGCCTCTGCGGATGCCACCGCGTCCCCCGAGGCCAACGCCGGTTCTGCCGTGTCCACCCCTGAGGATGAAACGGCCCCGGTGGATGCTCCGGCCACCACCGATGACCTGAGCAACCTCACCAGCGATCAGCTCACTGCCAAGATTGCCGAAGCCACGCAGGCGCTAGATGCCTTGTTGGACGCTGCGTCCTCCACGGGTGTGGCCGCCGAGGCCGCACCGCTTTCCGCAGCCGAGAAGCTGGCGGAAATCAAGGCGGAAGCCAAGGCGGATGCCCCCGAGTTGTACCAGAAGTACGGGACCTTGAAGTACGGTAACGGGCAACTTCCGGGTGCGGACAAGTGCGGTTTGTCCTTTGCCTCCGGTTCCATCCGGTGTGATGCTGCGGCCCAACTGGAACGCATGAATCAGGCGTACAAACTGAAGTTCGGCAAGAACATTCAGGTGACGGACACGTACCGTACCTATGGTCAGCAACTCGCGGTGAAGGCGGCCAAGGGATACCTTGCTGCCACGCCGGGTACCTCTAACCACGGTAACGGTATTGCCATTGACCTGGGTGGCGGGATTCAGAGTTCCGGTTCCGCTCAACACCAGTGGATGGTGGCTCACGCTGCTGACTTTGGTTTTGAGAACCCGGACTGGGCCCGCACCACCAAGATTGAGCCGTGGCACTGGGAGTACAACCCCGGTGGGACTGGCTTGCTCTAGCCACACCTGCTCTCGGCACCCCTGCTTGAGGCGGCTACCCCTGCGGCTTTCGGGCCGCACGCGTGCGGCCCATCAACCCACCACAGCACCGTGCCCTCGCGCCTCACAGCGTGGGGGCATTTTGCGTGCCCCAGCCACAACGCCTATCTCATTGCGTCCACAGTGCTGACCAGCACCCGCCCAGATGCCATACTTCCAGCCATGTGCGGCGTTTTCGGCGTGTGGGCTCCCGGCGAGGAAGTAGCCAAACTCACGTATTTTGGCCTTCACTCCCTGCAGCATCGCGGCCAAGAATCGGCAGGAATTGCCACCTCCAACGGCCAACACATCCTGGTGTACAAGGATTTGGGCCTCGTCTCGCAGGTGTTCGACGAGCCAGGGCTCGAGTCCCAGCGCGGCCACCTCTCCGTGGGCCACTGCCGGTACGCGCCTCTGAGTGCCGCCACCTGGGAGAACGCTCAACCGGCACTCGGCCCCACGTCCCAAGGCACCATCGCCCTGACGCACAACGGTAAACTCACCCACACCAGCGAACTCATTCGCCTGGTGGGGGAGCTGTACGGGGCTCGTCGGGCAGCGGACCTCGCTCGCGGCAGCACCACGGACACCGCAATCCTCACGGCACTCCTAGCCGGAAGCCAGGACCAGACCCTCGAAGAGACAGTTCAGGAAGTTCTGCCCTCCGTCCAAGGCGCCTTCTCCCTGGTGTTCATGGATGAAACCTCCCTGTATGCCGCCCGAGACAAGCACGGCATGCTCCCCCTGGTGCTAGGGCGCCTGGAGCGCGGCTGGGTGGTGGCCTCCGAGACCCCCGCCCTGGACATCATCGGCGCATCCTATGTGCGTGATGTAGAACCCGGCGAACTCATCATCATCGACGAATCAGGGTTGAGGTCCCACCGATTCGCCGAGGTGGAGCGCGCGGGGTGTGTTTTTGAGTTTGTGTACCTGGCTCGTCCGGACGCCGTGCTGGACGGGCGCTCCGTGATGAAGTCCCGCGTGGAGATGGGCAAGTGCCTGGCCCGCGAGCATCCCGTGGAGGCGGATTTGGTCATGCCCACCCCAGATTCCGGAACGCCGGCAGCTGTGGGCTACGCACAAGAATCCGGGATTCCGTTCCAACTGGGACTCACCAAGAACGCCTACGTGGGCCGTACCTTCATCCAACCTACGGAAGCATTACGCCGCCGCGGAATCCGCATGAAACTCAACCCCATGCGGGAAGTGATTCGCGGCAAACGCGTGGTAGTGGTGGATGATTCCATTGTCCGCGGCAATACACAGCGCGCCTTAGTCCGCATGCTCCGCGAGGCAGGCGCTGCGGAAATTCACGTGCGCATCTCCTCACCTCGTGTGGAATTCCCCTGCTATTACGGCATCGATTTTGCTACGCGCGGCGAACTCATTGCCAGTGGTTTATCTGACGACGATATTTGCGCCTCCATTGGTGCCGATTCGCTCGGCTACATTTCGCTGGAAGGAATGGTGAACACCACCAATTCGTCGTCCTCACAGTTATGTACCGCGTGCTTTACGGGTGACTACCCTCTGGCGCTTGATGATCAGTCCTGGGCCGCGCAGACGCAGGATCAACTTCCTTTGGGAGGAACCGCATGACCACAACACCGTTGACGTACGCCACCGCAGGGGTGGACACCGAGGCAGGGGATCGCGCGGTGGAACTCATGCGCGCCTCGGTCAAGGCCACGCACTCGGCTGGAGTGTTGGGCGGATTCGGCGGGTTTGCCGGGTTGTTTGACCTGGGGGCTGTGGGAGGTTATACGAATCCCGTTCTTGCTACGTCCACGGACGGCGTGGGGACCAAGGTGGCTTACGCCCAAGCGCTGGACAAGCATGACACCATTGGGCGGGATTTGGTGGGCATGGTGGTGGATGACATTGTGGTGGTGGGTGCCACGCCGTTGTTCATGACGGATTACATTGCGTGTGGCCAGGTGGTGCCGTCCACCATCGCGCAGATTGTGGGCGGGATTGCCGCAGGGTGCGCCGAAGCGCAAACGGCCCTCATTGGCGGCGAGACGGCCGAACACCCCGGTTTGATGGAACCCGGCGAGTATGACCTGGCAGGCGCCGTGACGGGCATCGTGGACAAGGACGCCCTCCTGGGTCCGGATCGAGTGCGTGAAGGTGACGTGCTCATTGCCATGCCTAGCAGCGGTCTGCACTCCAACGGGTACTCCTTGGTGCGCGCCATCACGGCACAGCAAGGCTGGGCGCTGGAACGTCACGTGCCCGAGTTTGGGCGAACCCTGGGTGAAGAGCTGCTGGAACCCACCCGGATCTATGCTGCTGATTGCTTGGCCCTTGCCGCCGATCCTGCAGCACAGGTCCACGGTTTCACGCACGTCACCGGGGGTGGGCTTGCTGCCAACCTTGCCCGCATTCTCCCTGCCGGTATGAGTGCCACCGTGGATCGCGGAGCCTGGGAGGTTCCCGCGGTGTTCACCGTTCTGCGCGAGGCCGGGGGTGTGCCCGTGGCTGACGTGGAGGGGACGTGGAACCTGGGGGTTGGCATGGTGGCCGTGGTGGGCGCCGAGGGTGCCGATGCGGCGCTCCGATGCCTGGCGGCACGCGGGTTGCCCTCAGTGGTGCTGGGCACGGTGACGGTGGCTGCTGAGACGGCGGATGCCGGGATGGCTGGTGCTGGTGCGGCTGTGGGTGACAAGGGCGATGTCGTCACCGGAACCAAAGGCGTCCAGGGCGGAGCCGTCCACATGACGGGTACCTACAACTGGGCGTAGACCACGGACGGTTGAGCCAGTGAGCATGGCGAACGGCGGTCGAGATCACCCCACAAAGTTTCTCCACTGCGTTCCGAATACTTTGCGGGGACCCCGAAAACTGAACCCGGCTGGTTGAGCCAGTGAGCATGGCGAACGACGGTCGAAACCACCCGTGACAACAAGTGGCAGTAACGCTGCTACGCGCGGCTCGAATTACCGGCGGTCGTCTTCCTCGTCATCCTCCGGGAGGTCCTCAAGATCACGCCACTTGGCGTAGGGGTCATCCTCGGTGCTGTCATCAGCGGCGTAGGGGTCCGGTGCATTCGGAACCGTTCCGCCATACCGGAGCTCTTGCTCCAGGGCACTGAGATCTACGGGTGGACTGAATGCCTTCAGTTCCCGAGCAACCTTGGTCTGCTTTGCCTTCTGACGGCCGCGGCCCATGGCTCCCCCTCAACGTGGAAGCGGGGCGGCAGCGCTAGGCGAGCGGCCCCGTATTAATTCGTGTATCTATTCAAGCGCATACGGTACACGCCTCGCGGCCCGTATTGCTTGCGCGACGCTCATCAGCGGCTTTCGTTGCCGCGAAAAGTGTCACGCGGTGGCACTGGGTGGGGAGGCGGGGAGGCACCGTGCTGGATGGATTCAGCGAATTCTGGCGCCTCAGCATCGTCGAGCGGGCACCGGGGAGGCAAAGCGGGAGAATGGGAGAAGTTGTGAATGAAAGCGGCATCGGATCCTGTGGAACCACCGCCGGGGACAAATACCAGGAGGCGCACCATGGCACTCACCGGAGAGTCAGAAAACCTGCTCACTCCATCCGAGGTTGCCGCGTTGTTCCGCGTAGACCCTAAAACCGTGACCCGGTGGGCCCAGGCTGGCAAACTCGCCTCGATCCGCACCCTGGGGGGACACCGCCGTTACCGCGAGAGTGAAGTCCGCGCCCTCCTCGGAGAGTCCGTCCACGTAGACACCTCAGCCCGCGAGGCCGTTCGCGCCTAATTGTCCCTGGAAGACCATCGCAACACCCCGTCTCACACGGGGTGTTGTTGTGTGTCGTGCCATCCAACTGCCGGGTTCCGGACAACTGCCATTCCGAGCCGCTCTGGATCGTCGAGTAATTTTCGTCCTGGGTAGCCCTGTGGCCACAATAGAGCCTCTAAAGTGGCCAGGGGGCTACCCAGGATGGTTTTCGGGCGGGGAAGTGGCCAGGGGGCTACCCAGGATGGTTTGGGTGCTGGGAAATGCGTGCGGGGATGTGCGTGCGGGAGAGCAGACCAAACGGGGAGCGGGTCGCACGCGGGGAAAAGGCCAGAGCGCGGGGAGGTAGGTGGACCGAACCCAGAGAGGCAGCCCAGCCGCCAGCCCTATTTCTTGGCGGCTTTGACGATGCCGGCGGCAACGAGTGCCAGTGCCACTACGGCCACACCTGCGGCCACGTAGAGGTTGCGCGTACGGGTGTCATCCTCGGGCAATCCCTGTCCGCTGACAAAGGCCGCAGAGTCTGTGCCTGCCGTTTTGGCAGCGGCTGCAAATCCAGCAGCCGTGGACTGCACCTTCACCTTGGCGTTGTTGGTGACGCGCTTGGCCTGGTACTTGGGAGAGATCTGCGTTGTGACCTGATCCAGAGTGGCCGCCAGTTCTTTGCGGAGTTGCTCGGATTGCGCCTTCAGTTCATCCCGCGTGAGTACCGGTTCTGCGGGTGTGGCAGCGGGGACTTTGGCACCGGCAGCCTTCTTAGCCGCAGGCTTCGTCGTCGATGCAGAAGCAGCACCGGATTGCTTGACTGACTCGCTCATGACGCGTTCCCTTTGCTCGTGTTGTTGACGCCCTTGATGTTGTTGAGGTGGTGCTGAGCGCCGAGTTTGACGGCTTCGGCATCGGCTTTGACGCGATCAATCGTCTCAGGCTTGTTAGCGGCTCGTTGCAGGAGTTTGTAGGCGGCGAATCCCGCGCCCGCCGCTACCAGGACGCCAAACACGCCGATCACCAGAGCGGACAACCACAGCGGCCAGGCCTCGCCCAGGCCAAGAATGGCGGCCCAGATGAACACGTTGGTCATCCAGAACAGCGTCAGCGCCGCAAAGACGATGAGTCCAATGGCAACGCCGGAATCCTTGGCCTTTTCCTGCATCTCGGCCTTGGCCAACGCCACCTCAGTTTTGACGAGCCGCGTGGTTTGATCCGAGAGTTGCTCAAAGAGTTGGCCGAGGCTCGCCGGTTCAACGAGGGGCTCCGGGGTGTGCGGGGTGTCAGTCATGGACGGCTCCTTGGATAGCGTGGCGAGGCCACGTACTCCACTTTTCCGTGCCAGCGCCATCGTGGCAAACGCTGGGCAGAATTTCTCAACATGATGACATTCTCATAACGAACTCTACGGGCACCGGCAATATGCGGAAAACGGACTAGAATGTGAGGAGGAACACATCGTCGTGTCCTGCCCACATTCGGGCTAGGCCATGGCGGCGCGTTCGCGATCACCACGTCAAGGCGGACATCATGCACTGGCACAGAAAACCAGCAGTGAGGCGAGTGGCTCTCGCGTGCGCGCTGGTTCTCCTTGCCGGGTGTGCTGCTCCTCAGGAAACTCTCCTTGCCACGGGTCCGTTGGCCAATCTTGACACCGCCTATGAAGCCTGGGAGTTGCAGCAACAGAAGTTGGCGGATGTGGACATGGCTCGCAAAACGCGCGCCGACGAGCGCATCAAAGCCCACATGGCTCTCAATGGCGCCTACGCCCGGTGGGAATCGGAAAAATCAGCCAAGGCTGAGGATGAGTTGGCCCGCAAGGTGCGCATTGCCCAGGAGGCCTCGGATTTGGTGGACAGGCTGCGGGAGGTAGAGGCACAGGCCAAGGCCAGGCTTGCCAAGGCGGAAGGTGCTAACGTCAAACGTGCTGAGCGCGAGGCGCAAGAGGCCGAGGATCAACGCGTGGCGGCGGAATCGGCGGCGGCACACAGTGACAAAGCGGTGGAGCGCGCTCGGGTCAACGCAGAGCAGGAGGCGCGCAACAGCCTGCGGCAAGAGCAAGAAGCCATCACGGCGCGCTACCAGAGCGCAGAAAATGCTGATGCCCTGGCCAAGGGCGTCACCGAGGTGGAGCCCTACACCGGGTGGACGTCCGCCGTGGTGAACGTGCGCATTGGCCCGGGACCCAGTTATGACAAGGTGGGGGAACTCGCGGCTCACACGGAAGTGCGCGTCACGGGGGTGAGTGGAGCGTTCTATCGCGTGTCTGACGGCACGTACATTCCTTCGCGATACGTCACGGACTCACCCACCGCAGAGGATGGCGAGGAGGACGCCGCCGCAGAACACTCCCCGTATGCGTGGCAGACCTATGTGGCCAATGTGGACGGCCAAGAGGCGGTGGATTCCTGCATGGGCGGATTGACCTACAGCCCGGCCATCAGTAACGCAATGGGGAGAAAGTATTACCCCATCCATGTCCATTGCTCTGGAGTGCCCATCCTGTCACTGAAGAACGGGGACTTGGTATACATCGAAAGTGTGGGCGTGTACCGCGTGGTGGATTCCAAGGATGTCCACAAGAAGGACACCATCGAGGTGGTGAAGGACGTCAAGGGGGACATTGTTCTCCAGACGTGCTACACCCACAGTGACGCCATGAGGGTGGTGGGTCTCGATGACGTGTGATCGATCTAGGGCCGCAGCGTGCCTGGCCTTCTGCCTCGTGGCGGGGTTCCTGCTCACCGCCTGCGGCTCGGCATCCACGGAGAACTCAGCAGATCCGCTGTCCCTGATGGACACCTCATCAGCCATTTTGCTGCCGGTCCACCTCAGGCACGAGGATGAGATTGAAAGCCAGCGGTTGGCTTTCCGGGAGGCATTTCTCCCGCAGGAGCGCCAGGTTCTCACCGTGAGCAGACCCGCTGACATCTACACCGGTCCCGGTGCCCTGTATGAGGTGGTGGCGCGCGTGAACCCCGGTGAGGACGTCATCATTGATGGCAGCGTGGGGGACTGGCTGCGGATCGCTGATGACGGCGGATACGTGTCCGAGTCCACCATCAGGGGCGAACCGTGGCACACCTCCGTGGTGGGTTTCGGCGAGGAAAGCGTGGTCAACGCGTGTGGGGGCGGCTTAGTCAACTTCACGCGCGTGTCCGACGAAATTGGCAGCCCCTATTGGGTGATTCACAGCTATTGCGGTGGCGAACCCGTACTCACCTTGGACTTGGGGGACGCGGTGGTGGTGGACGGGACGCGGTACGCGGTGGTGAGCACTACCACCGGATCACTCCACGGAGATACCTCCGTTCTCAGTGACCTGCATGGCACGGCATTTCTGCAATCGTGCGATACGGTGGACGGTACATCCGTGATTGTGGGTTTGGAGGTACAGCAATGATTCGGGATGAGGCAAGGAGGCAGGTCCTGCGCGGGCGTGTCACCGGGACGGTGGCGGCGTGGCTGGTGCTCGCGCTGGGACTCACCCTGGGGTTGTCCGGCTGTTCACAGGATGCCGTTCTGGCACCCACGGATGATGCCTCCCAGATCAGGATTGGCATCAAGTTTGATCAACCGGGCTTGGGGTATATGCAGGACGGTTCGCCCACCGGATTTGATGTTGACGTGGCAGCCTACATTGCCTGGAAGTTGGGTTTCTCGCCGTACGTCATTGAGTGGGTGGAAACGGTGTCTCCTGAGCGCGAAGCCTTCCTCACCGAGGGCAAGGTGGATTTCATTGTGGCCTCTTACACCATCAATGACGAGCGCCGCGAGCAGGTGGATTTTGCCGGTCCTTACTTTGTTGCCGGACAGGATCTGCTGGTGCGCGCCGAGGATGCCTCCATTGCCGGTCCTGCCGATCTGGTGGGCAAGAAGGTCTGCTCGGCCGAGGGCAGTTCCTCAATCTACCGCCTGCGGGACATGCTGGGTGACACTGCTGAGATTGTGGGCAGGGAACGCCTGAGCGAGTGCGTCTCCATGCTGGCAATGAACGAGGTGGATGCCGTGAGTTCGGATGATCTCATCCTGGCAGGGTATGCCGCTCAGGACGAGTGGTTCGGCAAGGTGAGGGTGGTTGGCGAGCACTTCAGTACCGAAGAGTTGGGCATCGGTTTACCACCCGGTTCGCCGGCAATCTGTGAACAGATCAATGAGGCGCTGCGCCTGATGGTGGAGGACGGCTCGTGGGAGAAGTTCATCGTTCGGCACACCGCTGGTACCGGTTTTGATCCGTTGTCCACCGGCAATCCGCCCAAGCCGGTGGCGTGTCAACGGTAGCGCGATGAAACCAGTACGCGCTGTGATCGGTAGCCCACCGTCAGCGGTAGCGCGCTAGACCGTCCTACCGCGCGAACCGCTTCACAGCACCTACTGAACCTATCGCTCCAGAGTACCTACCGCGCGTACCGCTTCACAAAGTTCCGCAGTACCTTCTGGGCCTCAGCAATGGAGTGTTCCTTCACCTGAGCACGGACCTGCTCAATAGCGCCGTCCGGGAAGTAGCCGTGATCCTTATACACGTCAATGCGGTTCAGAACACCAGGTAGATCCAACTCGGGGTGGAACTGCGTGGCGTACAGGTTTTCCTTGATCTTGAACATCTGCACCGGTGCTGCCACCGAGGTAGCCAGCAGGGTGGCATGCGGCGGAAGCGTGCTGATGGCTTCTTTGTGGCCCACCATGGCGTAGAACGAGGGCTGAACACCCGCCAGCAGAGGATCCGCGACTCCCGCCTCCGTCAAGGTGATCTCCACGGCACTCACCGGTTCGCTGTGGGTGCGGTCAATCGTGGCACCCTCATGGCGTCCAAGCGTCCCCACGCCGTAACACGCGCCCAGGAACGGAAAATCCCGCTCCACTACCTCGTCGAGCAGGGAACTCATCTCGGCTTCAACTCGCCGTTGCGTGGAAGATTTCACAGATTCGTCGTCGGACGTGTTAAACGGACTACCCCCCACAATGATGCCGGACAGGTCATCAAGGTTGTATGACGGCATCTCGTGGCGGTCCAGTTGCCAGCGGATCAACTCGCCCGGTTCAAACCCGCCATACTTTTCGACGAGGGCAAACTCGGGATCGGCAGCAGCATCTTCAGCGCGCGTAGCGATCAGGACAAACGGTTTCATGGGCGGCAATCTTACGTTACCGGGCGTGGCATTCCGTGCGCATGGCGCCAGCGGCGTAAGGATGTGGAGGTCAAGGCCGTACCATCATCATCGCGGTTCGGATTGATCTCGGAACAGCAGCACCATCAGCCCTCACCGCTCGCGGCCCACGGCACTAGGTGGTGAGTCACGGCGAGGAGCCCAGAGATTCAGGAGTGTGCATGTCACTGATTGTGCAGAAGTACGGCGGCTCCTCCGTGTCCAACGCCGCCGCCATCAAGCGCGTGGCCAAGCGTGTGGCGGCCACGCAGCAGCAGGGTCATGACGTTGTTGTCGTCGTATCGGCCATGGGTGATACTACCGACGAGCTTTTGGACCTCGCCGGTGCCATCACGCACGAGCCCTCGCAGCGCGAGTTAGACATCCTGCTGACCGCCGGTGAACGCATTTCCATGTCCCTGCTGGCCATGGCGGTGGCCAACTACGGTGTCCAGGCGCAATCTTTCACCGGGCAGCAAGCCGGGGTGATTACTGATGCCGTGTACGGACGCGCGCAAATCATTGACGTGGTGCCGCACCGCATCCGCAAGGCGCTCGATGCCGGGAATGTGGCCATTGTGGCCGGTTTCCAGGGTGTGGACCCCATAGCCAATGACGTCACCACCCTGGGCCGCGGAGGTTCGGACACCACGGCGGTGGCGATCGCTGCCGGGCTGGGTGCGGATGTGTGCGAGATTTACACGGATGTGGATGGCGTGTACACCGCCGATCCTCGGATTGTGCCCACCGCCAAGAAGATTGAGCGCGCCACGTATGAGGAAATGCTGGAACTCGCCGCGTGCGGAGCCAAGATTCTAGCCCTGCGTTCGGTGGAATACGGGCGCCGCTACGGGGTCCCCATTCACGTGCGCTCCAGTTTCAGTCAGTCACCAGGGACCTACGTGTCCCTGTCCACTCAGGAGGATTCCGTGGAAGCTCCCATCATTTCCGGCGTGGCCCATGACCGCTCCGAGGCCAAGATCACCATTGTTGATGTGCCTGACGTACCGGGAACCGCTGCGGACATCTTTGCCGCAGTGGCTGAGGTCTCGGCGAATATTGACATGATTGTCCAGAACGTCTCGGCGGCCCGACCGGGCTTGACGGACATTTCTTTCACTCTGCCCGAAGGTGACGGAAAGCGCACCTTGTCTGCTTTGCGGCGGATTCAAGGGGATGTGGGTTTTGCTTCCTTCCAGTACGACGATCAAATTGGCAAAGTGTCCCTAGTGGGCGCCGGAATGAAGTCCCATCCTGGTGTGTCTGCTCGGTTCTTTGCCGCACTGCGGGATGCCGGAATCAACGTGGAAATGATCTCTACCTCAGAGATCAGGATTTCCGTGGCGGTGCGCGCCGATCAGTTGGATGATGCCGTCCGCGCCATCCACACGGCCTTTGATCTCGATTCCCATGACGGCGAAGCCACGGTGTACGCCGGAACGGGGCGTTGAGGTTCCCGTCACCATTTGCTCCCCGTTTCTTCCAGTGCGTGATGAGACAACGCTTCTTCATCGGGCGCCTTTTCACATCACGACTCTTCAACCAACGCCTCACCAAACAACGTTAGGGTTTCCCTCATGGCTGCAATCTCTTCTTCCGGTGTCAACGTTGCTGTAGTGGGAGCCACCGGCATGGTGGGTTCGGTGATGCGTACCCTGCTTGCCGAGCGTCAGTTCCCCGTGAAGGATCTGCGCCTCTTTGCTGCGGCCGAGGACGCTGGCGTTGAGGTGGACTTTGAGGGGACGCCGGTGGTGGTGGAGGATTTGGCCGCCACGGCCACGGAGGATCTGGGTGATGTGGACATCGCTCTGTTCTCCGCTGGTGGAGGTCCGTCCTTGGAGCACGCGCCGCGCTTTGCCGAGGCTGGCGCCGTGGTGATTGACAACTCGTCCGCCTGGAGGCGTAACCCCCAGGTGCCGTTGGTGGTGTCCGAGGTGAACCCGGAGACCGTGGGTGATGCCGAACTGGGGATCATTGCGAACCCCAACTGCACCACCATGGTGGCCATGCCGGTGCTGCGCCCGTTGGCGGATGAGGCCGGGTTGGTGCGGCTCAACGTGACCACGTTCCAGGCGGTGTCTGGTTCGGGAGTGGCTGGGGTGGCCGAGTTGGAGGGCCAGGTGCGTGCCGCCGTTGCTGGCGATCCTGCCGCGCTGGTCCTGGATGGTTCCGCCGTGGCCATGCCGGAGCCTGCCGTGTACGTGGCGCCCATCGCGTTTAACGTGGTGCCGATTGCGGGTTCCATTGTGGATGACAGGACCCTGGAAACGGACGAGGAACAAAAACTTCGCTTTGAGAGCCGGAAGATTTTGGGCCTGCCGGATTTGGCCGTGGCCGGAACGTGCGTTCGCGTACCCGTGTTCACCGGTCACTCGCTGGTGATTCACGCCGAGTTTGGTAGTGCATTGACTCCCGAGCGGGCTACGGAGTTGTTGGCAGACGTTCCTGGGGTGAAGCTCGTTGACGTGCCCACGCCGCTGGGCGCTGCTGGTGGCGATGTGTCCTTGGTGGGCCGCATCCGCGTAGATCAGTCCGTGCCGGATGGCCGGGGATTAGTGCTCTTCCTTTCCGGAGACAACGTCCGCAAGGGCGCCGCCCTCAACGCCATTCAAATAGCCGAGATCGTTGCCGCAGACATGGCCGAACTAGAAACCCTCACCGAACTCGACGCTGGCTAGTCATTCTAGTCATCCCCACTCGGGCGGTTGAGCCAGTCGCGTGAGCGCCGACGGTACTCCTCGCTTCGCTCGTCAACACCACTCAATCGCCTCTGCCACAAACGCAAGCGTTTGGGCTCTCGGCTCAATCGGGTGGCGAAACCCCAGCATCCCCGTCATTCTGCGCAAGCGAAGCGGAGTCGCAGAATCTCTACCCGGCCCTCAGAGTCTAGGCGGTTGAGCCAGTGCCGAAGGCACGACGGTCGAAACCCCCATCCAACCGGTCATTCTGGGCGGAGCGAAGCGCAGTCGCAGAATCTCGGGTCGCCCACTACCGGACGATGTAACGGCAGCGGCACCGTGGGCGCGGCTAATAAGTTCTCAAAGAAGTCCCCCAGAACGTCAGGCCTCTGGGCATAGATCTGATCAGAGAACGGGGCAAATCCGCGCGGCCCCATCCCGTTCGCCAATTGAAGGTACGGATAGAAGGATGCATTATGATACTCCATGTATCACCGTCAATCCTTACGATGCCAGACTCACCGCGGGCAGCAACACGGGAACCAGGAAGTCCGCTCCTCATGCTCCCGGGTCCCGTCTCGTTCGTTACGAGGATCCTGAACCCATCAACGTTGCACCCGATAAACGACGACCTCGTATTGCTACCTCGGTATACGCTGCCGTCGGAGGAGTTTCTCAGACCACTATAGACCCGCGCCCGTCCAGCGTCACACCAATAATCCCAAATCACGCGGGCTGCTTGCTCTGCATTCTGGGCATTGAGCAGCAATTGGCCTCGATCGGTGGTTGTTCCTGAACCATCATTACCGCACCCGGAAACCAATCCGGTTGCGAGGATAGCCGTAAAGACAATCGCAACGAAAGACCGGGAAGTGCGAGCCCACTTTCCCCGTACCATGCGTGGGCTTGTTTCTGTCATCATATCTCTCGATTTCCTATTTGTTTGAACTGATGGTGGGCCTTGGCTCGGGTACATTGAGTGCCAAGTAATGTGTGTCGCCGCAACTACGACGAGCTTTGTTTGTCGAAAGGTGTTGGGAGCCTTTGAGTGACTCACTCGGAGTTGTCATCTGCCACTCAGTGAACGTGCAGTGCATACGAGACCCCGCCATCATTGATTAGCCATGAGAGTGAGGAGTTCTTGGTCTATTTCTTCAATCCGCTTTCTCGCCGCGCTTAGTGACATGGTGTAGGTGTTCTCTGAAATTTCGTTGCTGTTAGAACTGAGGATCTCATCAAACAGTGCAATGATCGACAGTTGCTCGACCATGAGTTTTAACTGGACCGTAGGTAGCGGTTCTTCCGGCGAACGAGGGCATGGATCGCCAGATGAGGCACCGCTAAGGAGTGAAGCAACGTGGGCGTCATTCTGGCGTATCTTTCTGGCGATTTTATCCATCAGCGATTGAGTCGAACTCTGCCCAGACTCTGTTCGCCATCGACTATTCGCCAAAGCGTGATTGAAGGCATCGAGGAGTACGCAATCTCTTAGGAGAACCACCACCTGATGGGGCAATAAATCGTAGGAAGGATTGTGGTGAGAGGAATGTTTCAAGGCCATCGCTCTGCTACCTCCCCTAGTGGATTCGGGAAGGTGATAGCGGAGGTCGTGGATCACTTGGGCTAGCCGACCAATTGTAGAGGGGATATGCTGAAACAGGCCCTCGGACGCTGTTCTTGCAGCCGTCCCTTGGGGCGGAACAGGGTACTCGTGTAATAGGTGATAATTGATGGCGTACTCGGTTAACAACGACCGCCCTCGCTCTGAGATCCGTTCCAAGGTTGGCTCGTGGGAACGGTTGTTGGAACGACACTTCGTTCGCTGGGCTTCGATCCAACTATCTATTCTCATCACCTGGAGTTCGGCCTGATTGAGTACCGTCTGACTGTCGGCGTTAGGTACCCCGTGTGGTCGGCACCCGTCGGTTAGTCCCTTAATGAGGAACTGAAGGAGAAGCCTGTCAGTTATCAGGGCTCGTTCCTCGCTCGACAGGAACACGTGATCACGGTCGTGCTGGATCGTCCCAAACGTGGCGTTGATGGCTGTCATGGCTGTCATGGCAGTAATAAAACCACGGGGGGGGGGTATGTCAAATGCGGGTTATACCTCTGGGAGTCCGGCATTCACTCTGTATACTAGTACCTACTGTCCGCGCTTTCCCCAGTTAATCCCTAACAACGGATGCCGGAATCTAGTGTCAACGAATCCAGGTGAGCAGTACAACTGGGAAAACGAACACATCCGTCAACACGATGAAAATCGTATACCAACCACGACATAGCCGAAACAGGTGTCCGATAAGAACAAAGATAAGTCAACGAAGAGCAATGAGTACAGCAGCCTCGCAAATGAAGTCCCCGCACATTGGTCGCTTATCAAAAATTGCTTCCCGTGGTATTGCAGTTATTTGGGTCACGGCTGCGATTGTGGGCGTCACTTCAGTGCGACCATCTGGCTTCTACGAATCTCTACTTGTCGCACTGACGCTGC
>JAIRQO010000084.1 GCA_031256435.1 Cellulomonadaceae bacterium | reverse complement strand
CCCTATCCAATCCACTCCGGCATCCCGGACCCAACGATTTTCTCCTAAGCGTCTCGGTGCAGGCGTAGCGGCCATTGCCCTTTCTAGCGCACTAATGCTCACCATGTCCGCGTGCGATGGCGGAAGTGCATCGACCAACGCAACAACCGAGACCGCTGCGAGTTCAATGACACATGAACCGTCCGGAGCTAGAGCCCAAACCTTAGGGGAAGTTAGGCAGGAATTGCGTGACCGCTCCGATCGGCCGACTCACAGCAACGACCTCCTTGACTGGACGGCCCCTCGCATCGAGCCGGGCATGTCTGCCGAGGATGTTGAAGCACTGGTTGGGCGCGAGGCAGACGCTGACATTATTGATGACCTCGGCCTCGGCGAGATGCAGAAGTTGACGTGGAAAGACGGCAGCACAGCAGCACTCACCGTGGGCTTCGATGATGATAAGGCTGTGTTCATGAACCTTACCAACGGGGTATACGACACCGTTTTGGGTTCCGAAACCGTAGCCCGCCTCCGCCAAGGAATGGCGCTCGACGCTGTCCGGCAAGTGATGGGAGGAACCGAGCCTTCTCAGGAGCTTTGGGCTCTCAGTGACGACGGCGATGTGGTCAACCAATTGGTTTTCCGGCAACTGCCCCACCTCGGTAACGGGCGGGTCACGGTCACGTATACGGACGGCTCCGCAACCATAATCACCCCGGAGGGCCTCTGATAGATAAGAATCGAGACATAACCATGAAGAAGAACATGAAACGCGCCGCCACCCTCGTTACTGCGACCTGCCTTGTTATCGGCCTCACCGCCTGCGAGGGCAATGTGGTGGCGCACACCCCACCGGCGATGACAACGGACGTGGGCGGCGTTGCGTTTGTCGTCGACTCGTTCGCCGAGACAGAGACCTTAGGTGACAACACGGCTGACGGCAAGTATCTTGTACTGACCATCACTATGACGAACAATTCTCACCAAAGTGCGGGAATCGGCTCTAGTCAGTTCAGGCTACTCTCGAACGACGAGGAGTTCCGTTCCGGTTCAATTTCGGAGCACATGGCTAGCCAGGATCTGCCGGGCGGAAATCCGACTTTCTTCTTTCTTCAGAACGACCCGGGTGCCAGTTCAACAGGGAACTCGGTCTTCGACGTCCCTGCCGATGTGGTTGATGCTGGTGACCTCCGGTTGCAGGTGTCCAGGGCGGGTTTGACCGCCGAAATTCCGCTGCGGTAACGGTCCAGCACAGAGCAAACTCCTGCCATGGACTTGTTAACCACTAGAGAGACGATGAAAGAATCGTTTCGGACATATCTCGAAAAGCGGGGCTACAAGCCAAGCACTGTCAAGGACTATGCATACCGCGTAGACCGGGTACTCAACCGTGAAAATCTGACGTGGGATTCCCTGAGAACGAATATCACGCAACTCATTCCCGACTATGATTCCAGCGGAATTCATGCGGAGTACGGAGCACAAGGCAACCGGACTGTCATCAATGCGCTGAAGCGCTTCCAAGAGTTTGCTGACTCCACCCGTGTGGGTGATACCCGAGTCCACCATGTCAACCAATCCCACTCGTCGGAGCCTGGCCTCATCCAGGTCACGACGCCAACAACAACCATCACAATATTGATCAAGGAACGAAACCCATGAACTATTTCATCCCCCAAATCCTCCTCGGCGTGGTGACAGTCACCCAGATTGTCCTGCTCATTGCCATAGGCATCAACTTCCACAACGAAGACAGTTCGATCGAATCCCGCAGGAAACTCGTTATTGCGTATGGCGTGATCGCCCTCCTTGCGCCGGTGTACTTTGGTGTCGTCTTGGGACTCACCGGAGCCGCACTCGCAATCGGTGTAGGCATCATGGTCGGTATCGCTGGCGGTGCCCTCGTCGCCGCAGCCAAAGCGGCGGAGCCTGAGCACCGTGCGGCTGATTGCCCGGGCCACTGCATGGCACACGGCACTCTCTGAGGCTCGCACACCGTGACGGAAAACCGCAGCCACGCCTGAACAACACCGGGCATCGGCAACCGTCACCCCCAACACACAACAAGTGTCCCGGATTCCCCACGGAGTCCGGGACACTGTGCTATGTGGCGAGCGCTCGGAGCGGTGCAGTGATCGTTCCGCACTCCGCTACATCGATGGGCCCGTTCCCGGTGATCACCAGGCGGAATGCGGGATTGCCAACCGCTGCTGTGTCTACTGCAGCGATCGATCTAGCGAGGGAAGCGATGGCGGCGGGAATCGCCCCGGATCCGAGTTTGACTTCTACTGCTCCCCATCTTCCGTCGGGAAGGGTGATGATGGCATCGATTTCCCTACCGGCGGCATCTCGGAAGTGACGAACCTCTCCGCGCAGGGGGCTGGCCAAGACGGACAGATCATGAACCACAGCGCTCTCGAATAGGAATCCCGTTGTCCTGAGGTCAGTCATCAAGTGACTGTTCCCTGCACCCATGGCAGCTGCGGCGAGGGCGGGATCTACCAGGTGGTACTTCGGCGCTTTGCGAATTGCTGTTCGTGACCGCAACGTGGGAGACCACGCCTCCTGCGCTTCCACAACAAATAGGCGCTGCAACAACTCTACGTACCGGCCAATGGTGGAATCCTTGACATCCGGGGCGAGTGCCCGAACATCGCCCGCGAGCGTGCCCAGTGTTGCTTCACTCCCCGTGTTCCGGGCGATAGAGGCAATGAGACGACGAAGAACCTGGGGCTCATGACGGACGGTGGCGATGCGCCTCACATCAGCGCGGGCAATATCATCAATATACGAATGAAGGAGTTCAGCGCTATCTTCAGGCTCCAGGTCAACCATCCCCGGGAAACCCGACTGGAGCAGTGATGCCACCACACTTTCCAGGGTGTCCATGGGCGGTGCGTATCCGTGCGGGCCCTTACCATCAAAGAGTCCGGCAATGCTGACACCAAGATCACCGGTAGGAGCTTTTTCGCTCCAGGTCATTGTCCGTTGCCTGAGCCGCATGAACCTACCGGCACCCGTGTGCCTGGTCACGTCATCGGCCGGAACCGCTGATCCGGTCAGAATGAACTGACCTCTGTGCGCTGACGCATCTACCTCGCGCCGCACCCGATTCCAGAGACCGGGAACGCTATCCCACTCGTCGAGTAAGCGTGGACGAGCACCATCGAGCGCGCGATGCGGAAACTGAGCGAGTTGTGCGCGGACCTGATCGTCATCGAGATAGATAGCCGACTTCGCTGCATTCAGCGCGGACATTGTTTTCCCGGAACCCCTAGCACCTTCAATCACCACAGCACCAGCAATCCTGAGCGCCCGCTGAATGCTCGCATCAATGATCCGATTCTTGTATCGCTGGCCCAGAATCGGATAGGTATCCATGCAGGTAGAGTACCATAATTCTCACGAAGGGGTGAAATTGCATAGCGTGAAGGGGTGAAATTGCGTAACGCTAAGGGGTGATATTGCATAGCCTGAAGGGGTAAAATTGCGTAGCCTGAAGGGGTGAAATTGCGTGCTGTGGTTTGCCCCAGTGGCCGAGCGGGTCAGCACAATCGGCACCGTAGCAGTTCACGTGCTGTGGTCCTACGGCGAGCAAACCACCGCTGATACTGCGGCCGTGCCCAACCCGTGACACCATCGGAGAATGGTTCAGAGCGTTGCGCAAAAGATGCAGATCAAGGCCGGGCCTGTGGTCATCTATGGCGTGCCCGACGATGTTGATCTCCAGATCCCGGAGGACATTGAGGTCATCACAGGGCTGACCGCAGTCGACGCGAAGGACGCTGCGGCCATCATATCCTTTGTGGTGATGGAGGACGATCTTGACACGATTGCCCAAGCCTCCATCGCAGCAGCAACAGCGGACCGGTTGGCCTGGATTGCCTACCCCAAGGCGGGTCAACTGGGTACCAACCTCAACCGCGATTCCCTGGCCCGAGCCTGCGAGCTCCAAGGCGCCTCCCCCGTGCGCCAGGTGGCCATCAATGAGGTGTGGTCCGCCCTGCGGTTCCGCCCCGCCACCAAAGACACCCGCTGGACCGCCGCGGGCCAGCCGAAATCGTCTGCCACGTAGCACAACATCAACCGTCCAATGAACTGGACACATCCGTTGCTAACACCGCAACAGTCCAGTGAAATGGACACTCGTTCGCCCACCAATGACTCACAGGGGTTGAGGCATTACGCCGCTGGCACGAGCCTGTGAAGAGCCTTTGCCCGTTTCATGACAAGGCTGAGGCGGTGCGGATCGAACCCGCAGGCACGGAAATGGTCAGGCATGACCTCGGAGACGGCGGAGTACACTCTGAAGGCAACTTCACACACCTCATCAGGGTCGAGAAAAGCCTCCTGAGCAAACTTTCGCCACACTGCCTCCCCGGCGTCTCCCAGATGTGTGGCGTTGCCAACACGCATAGCCAAGTCACCGCCGTATTGCGGCCAGAAATACACGGGGAGCGCATCATAGAGGGGGGCAAGCACCACGGAACTCCCTGACAGGAGTACGGAGTAGTTCTTGGCGTGAGCGTCAGAGTTCCCTACCGCCACGTTGAAAGCGAACTGTTCCACAAACCGCCACTGTTGATTGAACGGCGTCAACAAGCGGGCAATGCGCGAGGCCGATGCCTTCTCTCGGTGATATTTCTCGGCGGTCAGGTTACCCAAGGCTTGATTCAGATCCTCCGCGTGCAATCGCGTACCCTGCCACCGATCCCATCGCTCCACCACCAATGTTGGTTGACCCAGGAATTCCTCGCGGGATGACCGGGTGGCTTCAATCCCCAGGTCTGATGCGAGTTTGAGGGTGGCGTCCTCAAAAATCTCAATACGTTTGTGGTGGGTGCTGGGTGGCTTGAAGATGTGCGTTGAAGGACTGTGCAGGGTAGGCCAAAACCACCGTGCTCCTACCGAAGTCAGCGAGAACTTCCCCTGGGCGCCACCCAGTGACATGCGAGGCCTGACTTGGGGGTCAAGCCAACTGGACGACTCGCGCGAAATGGAGGCGACCCGTGCCGCGATATCATCCTCTGTTGCTTCCACCATGATGTCCCGTTGTGCGTCCTGCGTTTCCTTGAACGCGGAAAGCGATACGGCTCCTGCAACGTCATCGCCGTACTCGGCTAGGAGCGAAAACGGGTCAGTTCCGTTGGTCTGCCTCGCGATGGCCCATCGACGACGAACGGCATCGTCGTCAGGTAACAGACCGTCAAGGTACGCATAGGCGTTGGACTGACTGCCCACGTCTGTCAGCGGATCATGTCGCGGGAGTGACAGAGACACGGGTGTGAGATTCGGATCGTTGTCACAATACTCAAAGGTGGCGTATTCAGGGCCGGCCTCACGGAATACCCCGACGAGACGATCGCCAAAATGTGCATAGAGTTCACGCATAGGAGGCCAGCACCTCGTTCAGATCAACGTCCTCAAAGGTTCGAGTGGATTCCGGCGCGGGCATTGCCATAGCGTGAATCCCAGCCGCTTGTAAAACGGCCAATGCCTTGCCAAGTTCAGCGCGTTCGTGGCCTGCTTCCAAGGAGACCACAAACCTTCGTGATACCCCCGCACGCTTGGCGAGTTCCACCTGGGACAGCCCCAGTTCCCTACGTCCGGCACGAACCGCTGCAGCAACGGAGTCATGATCGATGAGGAACCTTCGCTTCATGGCGCCAGCATACCCGAAAGTGCAGGTACGTACACATAGCCTCGTTGTGCACAGATAACTCGTTGGCCACGCGGTGAATTCGGCAACGCGATCCTTCGTCGGGACTGCGGAAAAACCCTTGACGGGAACCCATCACGCCGCTTTGCGGATCACATTGTGGAGGGGTTGACCACGGTGGCGGTCCCGGCTTTCTTCAGGCCCTTGTCAAACGTGGCGATGGCTATGGCAGGTGCGTGTGGGGACTCTGCTACGGCAACGAGGTAGGCATCCGGGAAGTCCATTTTCTTGCCCTCGAATAAGTCAAGGGCCCGGTTGAGAATGGACTCTCCTGGGCAAGTCACATTCGGCATGGCCATCAGTGCGCGGAGCACCAGGGCAATCTCCGAGCGAGGACGCTTGTAGAAGGACTGAAGGACGTAGAGGGTTTCTGCGGCGATGATATCCAGCAGCACCAATCGCTCGGCTGTGGCGAACAGGCGCCGTGCGGCATCCGCCTGCGGCGAGTCATCCCGAACGAGGTGTCTCAGGATGACATTGGTGTCCAGCAACATGTCCATCGCTATCCCCGGCCCCGGTTGGCTTGCTCCGTAGCGTGCGTATCACGAACCTTCCTGCGCACTTCATGCCACGGTTCACCTGCGATATCATCGGCAGGGACGATGGAAGCAGCCAGATCAAGGAAGCTAGGGGTCTTCGCGAGTTCAACCCGATCCCCTGTGCGAGTGAAACTCAACCTATCCCCCTGAACAATGCCCAACGCCTTGCGAATCCCCACGGGGAGGGTGATCTGTCCCTTCGTTGTGACCGTTGCCGTGAATGTCATTGGTCCTCCTTACTTTAGGCCAATAGTAAGGCACGGAAGTCTGGGATTCAATCCCAGTAGCAGAGGCGACGTTCACCGGGTCACTGCCTGCGCCCCGGCACAATGTCACGTTTTGATCAAGGTCACTGGGAGCCAGGGGGATAGTCGCCTCGGGACATCGGTTTCCTTCG
>JAIRQO010000016.1 GCA_031256435.1 Cellulomonadaceae bacterium | reverse complement strand
GGAAAACCACGGTGGAAGAAGTGGTGAATGAAGCCCGCGCGCGGGAGTTATCAAGGATGCTTTCTGGTCAGGAAGATTCGCAATCCGCCCGAGCACACGCCTTAGACCTCATGGAATCGGCGAACGTGGGACGATATCAAGGATGAAACCCAGCCGGCGCCGTCCCACCATCTCTGGACTCGGTCATCAGCATGTCCCTGCTGAGCCGAGCGGTCCCGCGCGCATAGGCAAGCGCACCAAAGATCTCACCAAGCGATTGGTTGAGGGTGACATTGCCATCATCAACCATGCCGATCTGGATACCGTGGCGGCGGATGCGTTAGTGTCCGTGGAACCTGCCGCAGTACTGAACGCCGCCAAGTCCACCACCGGGCGGTATCCCAATGCTGGTCCAGGCATTCTCCTCGAGGCTGAGATTCCCCTGATTGATGATCTGGGACCGGGAATCATGGACATCCCGGAAGGCGCCACGGTGACCCTTGCAGAAGGTACCGTGCTGGTCAATGGTGCTGAGTTTGCCACGGGGGTTCGGCAAACGGCGGAAACGATTGCCGCCGATCAAACCGCTGCTCGGGACGGCCTGGCTGCTGAGATGGTGGCCTTTGCCGATAACACGGCAACCTATGTTCAACAGGAAAAGGAACTCCTGCTGGAAGGCATTGGTGTTCCTGATGTTCGGACCAAGTTTGAAGGCCGTCACGCCTTGGTAGTGGTGCGAGGGCACCACTACAAGGATGACCTGGCCATGCTGGCTCCGTACATTCGGGAAAACAAACCCATCCTCATTGGTGTGGATGGTGGAGCCGATGCCATCCTGGACGCTGGCTATCACCTGGACATGATTGTGGGAGACATGGACTCTGTCTCCGAGAAAGCCCTCACCTCCGGCGCCGAAGTGGTGGTCCATGCGTATCGTGACGGGAAAGCACCCGGTGCCGTCAAGGTCCGGGAACTCGGTGTGGAACCGGTGATCTTTTCCGCCGCAGGAACATCTGAGGACATTGCGATGATTCTCGCTGATGACCACGGCGCGGAGTTGATTGTGGGGGTGGGGACCCACACCACTCTCGTCGAATATTTGGATAAGGGACGCGCCGGGATGGCGTCCACCTTCCTGACTCGTTTACGCATCGGTACCAAACTGGTGGACGCCAAAGGGGTGTCCCTGTTGTACCGCACGCGGATCTCCAGCAAGCAACTCACTTGGCTTTCTGGTGCTGGAATAGCGGCGGTGATCGCTGCGTTATGGGCCACCGATATTGGGCAGGCATTCTTTGGGATTATTGGCGCTCGACTTGACATGATCGGCGAATGGTTCACCCGGTTATTTGGAGGATAAATGATTGACTTTCGCTACCATCTCGTTTCCCTTGTTGCGGTATTCCTAGCCCTTGCGGTAGGGATCATTTTGGGTGCCGGTCCACTCCAGGGCACCTTGGGCCAGCAACTAAGCGATCAGGTTTCGGGGTTACGTGACGAAGCATCGAGCCTACGCGGGGAGTTATCCACCACCCGGGCTAACGCCAGCGCACAGGAGCAGTTCATTGAGGCCGCGGGGCCCACGTTGGTGGACTCAACGCTCCATGGCCGCAATGTTGCTGTAGTGACCCTGGGCGATGTGAACCGTGCCGACGCTACCGCAGTGTCCACTCTGCTGGAATCGGCAGGCGCCACGGAGGTAGCCGATGTGGATGTGACCCAGGCGTGGACCAACGCCGATTCCGCCGAGGTACGTGACACCTTTGCTGGGGGAATCAATGAACAGTATGCGGCATCATTGGGAATCACCGATGAGACGCCGTCCACGGACGTCCTTGCCGCAGCACTCACCTCCATGCTGACCTCGGATCCAGCGGCGGATACTGAAAATGATTCCCTGGCATCACAACTGGCCGCCTCCGGGTTGGTCAACATCCGTGGTGACAGGACAGCAGCGGCTGACTCCATCATCTTCATTGCTGGCATCCCATCAGATCTCTCCGCACCCACGGCTTCGCCGTCCCCCGCCGCGGACGGGCAAGTAGCAGATCCTGTGGAAGACCCAGCGGTGACTTACGCGGGCTTGGCCCGGATAGCAGGCGCTGCCGTGCCCGTGGTGGTGGCTGCTCCCACCACTACTGATGGCGATATCCTCCACGCCATTGCCAATGATTCCGTGGCCGCCGGGGTAGTGAGCACTGTGAGCGGTGTGGAAACCGTGGCGGGTCAGATTCAGACGCCTCTGGCCTTAGCCACGCGGATTGCGGGAACCGTGGACCACTTTGGATTTGGCCGCAACGAGACGGTTCTCCCACCGATTCGTCGCGTAGACCCAGCACCTGAACCTGGTTCCACCCAGCCCGAGAGTGCAGATACCTCAGCACAGCCCACGGATTAACGCTCCCGCTGAATCACCAAACCCCTCAATCACCCTGCCCCGCAATCACCAAACCCCTCATCCATCAGCCACAACCCTCTGAGCCCATACCGCATCGTTAGACGGCAACCTAAGGAGTGACCATGTCCCTACTGCGATTCTTGACCGCCGGTGCCGCCGCAGCGGCTGCCACGGTGGGCGCACGCTCCTACCTGCAGAAGAACCCACCCGGGGGCGAGGAACGCTGGATGCGCACCAACCACCGAGGTGAGCCCATCTCCCTGATGGAAGGCCCAGAAGTTGCCGCCGGTGTGGCCGCCGGGGCGCTAGTGGGTTCCCTCGCTGGTTCTCACGGCGTGCGTCCCGCCCTCGCCGCCACGGTGGCCACAGCGGGTGCGGCCTACTTTGGTGAAATGGATGACCTCCACGAGGACACCTCCGTGCGTACCAAAGGCATCAAGGGGCATGTGGGCGCCCTCATGCACGGTGAACTCACTACGGGCGGAATGAAGATCCTGGGTATCGGTGGCAGCGCGATGGCTGCTGCAGCCATCGGAACCCCCGGGGGCAAGGGCGGAAAGCGCTGGATGGTGGACACGGCAGTGAACGGGGCCCTCATTGCCGCCACCGCTAACTTGTTGAACTTGTTGGACCTGCGCCCGGGGCGCGCACTGAAGTCCACGGCAATCCTCACGGCTCTTCCTGCGGCTGGGCCGCTGGCCACTGCTGGAACAGGTGCCGTGGTGGGGGCCGGGGCTGCAGCCTGGAGTGATGATCTCGGTGAACGCACCATGCTGGGAGATGCCGGAGCCAATGCACTCGGCGCTCTGGCCGGAACACGCCTGGCACTCGGATGGCCGCTACCGTTGCGGGCAGCCGCATTGGCGGGAACCGTAGCGTTGACCGTGATCTCGGAGAAAGTGTCCTTCTCCCAGGTAATTGCCGATACCCCATGGCTCCGTGCCGTCGACGATTTCGGCAGGCGCGCTGCATAAGAGAGCACGGTTTCGGTGAGCAGAGATCAGGTGGACGCAGTTACGGTGAGCATCGTTCGGGTGAGCACAGTTTCGATAAGCACAGTTACGGTGGGCACCGCGCGAAGAACCCCAAGGTCAACGAGTTGAGAGAGTGAGGCGGCAGTGAACAAGAAAGCGCAAACAGTGGCCAGTGCGGCGCTGTTGATCACCGCTGTCACGCTGGCTTCGCGCATTGTGGGATTTGGGCGATGGATGGCCCAAGGCTGGTCACTGGGCTCCGGGGGCGTTGGACAACCCTTTAACACCGCCAATACACTGCCTAATATCCTGTTCGAAGTGGCGGCGGGGGGAGCCCTGGCCGGTGCCATTGTCCCGCTCGTCGCAGGTCCGCTGGCACGCGCAGCCCTGACAGATGATGGCAGTAAAGACGCTCACACCGTCGCTTCGCGCAACGCCAGCGCACTGCTCGGCTGGACCTTGACGGTCCTCATCCCGCTCGGCGGAATTGTGGCTATAGCGGCACGCCCCATCACCACGGGCTTGCTCAACGTGACGGACCCGGTGATTGCCGAGGTGGCCACGGGATTCCTGCGCGTGTTTGCCTTACAGATTCCGCTCTATGGCCTGGCGGTGGTGCTGGGGGGAATCCTCCAAGCGCACTGCAAGTTCTTCTGGCCGGCCTTTGCGCCGCTGATCTCCAGTCTGGTGGTCATTGGAGTGTACGTGGGTTTCCGGCTGATGGGCCAAGATCCGTCCAACGTTCCAGCGCTCACCACCAGCGCTCTGAACTGGCTGGCATGGGGGACCACGGCGGGGGTGGCGTTCCTGGCCATCCCGTTGCTCCTGCCCGCCTACCGGACGGGCCTACGCATCCGTCCCACGCTGAGATTCCCTGAGGGAGAGGGTTCCCGCGCGCTCCGGCTCGCCTCGGCGGGTATCGGAGCACTCATTGCGCAACAACTGTCAGCGCTCATTGTGCTGCGCACCGCCCAAGGGTTTGGCACCACCACGTATTCCGTGTTCCTCTACACGCAGCAGGTGTACCTCCTGCCCTACGCGGTGCTCGCCTTCCCCATTGCCACCTCCGCCTTCCCCAAACTGACGGAACTTGCGTCACGCAAAGCGTTCACGGAACTCAACACGCTGGTCTCCAACACCACCAGGGCGCTGCTGGTAGCCGTATCCGTGGGAGTGGCCGCATTGATTGCTGCGTCCCGCCAGATCGGTGCCGTATTTGATCTGGTGGTCCACGGTGACGCACCAGGAATGGCCATGGGGCTGACCTTCATGGCGCCAGGGCTCCTAGGCTTTGCTCTGATCCTGCATCTGTCCCGCGTGCTCTATGCGGTGGATCGTGGACGCGCCGCTGTGATGGCTACCGCAGCGGGATGGCTGGTGGTGGCACTCCTCGCCGCACTGGCTCCCGTCTTTGTGGGACACCACCCGGACCCGAGTGCCGGCATTGCCGTATTTGGAGCCGCCACCACGGTGGGGATGCTGGTGGCTGGCATTGGTCTGATGATTGCCGTGCGGACCGTGCTGGGGCCAAGCGCTATCCAAGGACTTCCGCGCACCGTGGGACTCCTGGTGCTGGGCATCGCCGCGGGGGGAGCCGTGGGGCACCTCATCCCGATCCATGCGAGTCCCCTGATTAACGGAGAGGTTCGCTTCTCCAGTAGCGCATTGGGGGCAAACCTGGGCCTCGGCGCTGCGGCGGGGGTCATTGCCATAGTGGTCATGGCGGCCATTGCCTGCCTCGATCCGAACCTCCGCCGCATCCTGAGCGCCGGGGTACGCAAGGTTTCCGCGAAAATCCACTGACGCCCTCAGGGAGCCTCACTACACTGACGGGCTGTGACCTCCCCAGCATCGCAGCCCCCGTCATCACCGCAGCCAGCACCAGGACAGCCATCACCAGCGCAGCCAGCAGTAGATCAGCCAGCATCTCCCACTGCTGACCTGGCACCAACCGCTGATGTTCCAGCCACTGACGTGCCAACCACTGCCGCACCGTCCGCACCCACGCGCCACATCTTTGTGACCGGAGGCGTGGTGTCCTCCCTGGGTAAAGGTTTGACAGCCTCCTCACTTGGCACGTTGCTCAGGGCACGCGGCCTGCGGGTCACCATGCAGAAACTGGACCCGTACATCAACGTGGACCCGGGCACCATGAACCCCTTCCAGCACGGCGAGGTGTTTGTCACCCATGACGGTGCTGAAACGGACTTGGACATCGGCCATTACGAGCGCTTCTTGGACCGTGAACTGCCGGCTTCGTCGAACGTGACTACGGGACAGATCTACCAGGGCGTGATTGCCAAAGAGCGCCGAGGTGACTACCTGGGGGACACCGTTCAGGTCATCCCGCACATCACGGACGCCATCAAGGAACGGATGCGCAGCCAGGCGGACAGCGAAACGGATGTCATCATCACAGAGATCGGCGGCACCGTGGGTGACATTGAATCGTTGCCGTTCATGGAAGCGGCCCGTCAGGTCCGTCACGAACTCGGGCGCGATATCTGCTTCTTCCTGCACATCTCCCTGGTGCCGTACATTGGCCCTGCCCAAGAACTCAAGACGAAGCCCACACAGCACTCGGTGGCCGCGCTGAGGAACCTGGGTATTGTTCCGGACGCCATTGTGCTGCGCAGCGACCGCGAAATCCCTGATACCATCAAGCGCAAGATCGCCATGTTCTGTGACGTGGACGCCGAAGCCGTGGTGGCCGCTCAGGACGCCCCCAGCATTTATGACATCCCGCGTGTGATCCACGGGGAGAAGCTCGACGAATACGTGATCAAACGGCTTGATCTTCCGCACGGTGAGGTGGACTGGGCCGGATGGGACACCCTCCTGACCGCCGTCCACCAGCCAAAACGGCAGGTGGAAGTGGCGATTGTGGGCAAATACGTGGGCTTGCCGGATGCCTACCTCAGCATCACCGAGGCATTGCGGGCGGGCGGATTTGCCAACAACGCGCGGGTCAACCTCCGCTGGGTTCGGTCCGATGATTGCGAAACGCCGGACGGTGCCACGGCGGCACTCGCCGGGGTAGACGCCATCTTGGTCCCCGGGGGCTTTGGCATCCGCGGCATTGAAGGCAAGATCAGCGCCTTGACCTGGGCACGCGAGAACAAGGTGCCCACGTTGGGGATCTGCCTTGGCATGCAGTCCATGGTCATTGAGTTTGCCCGCACGGTGCTGAACCTTGCGGACGCCTCCAGTTCCGAGTTCGATCCCGGATGTACCCACCCCGTGATTGCCACCATGGCCGAGCAAGAGGGCATTGTGGACGGTGCGGGTGACCTCGGCGGAACCATGCGCCTCGGCGCCTATGACGCCACGTTGACACCGGGCAGTATTGTGGCCGGGCTCTACGGCACCACGCAGGTGAGTGAGCGCCACCGTCACCGCTACGAGGTGAACAACGCCTATCGCGCCGATCTTGAGGCTGCAGGGCTACGCATGTCCGGCACGTCACCGGACGGCTCCCTGGTGGAGTTTGTGGAGTTGGACGCCGCTCAGCACCCGTATTACGTGGCCACGCAGGCGCACCCCGAGTTCAAGAGCCGCCCCACGCGTCCCCATCCGTTGTTCCGCGGCTTGATTGACGCAGCCATCTCGCGGCAGGATGCCAGCGTATGAGCATCTCTGACAACACCACAGACAGCGCCGCTGACGTTGCCACTGACAACGCCTCCGTCCCCGCCGAGGCGAATTCCGCGCTGACGGACCGCTTTGCCCCGTGCCCCGTCGTTGAGCATAGAGAAATCTGGAAGGGCCGCATCTTTTCTGTGTACGACGATGATGTGGACCTGGGTGACGCCGGGATTGTGGACCGCGAGTGCATCAGCCACCCCGGCGCGGTGGCCATTGTGGCCCTGGATGATCAGAACAGGATTGCGCTGATTGACCAGTACCGTCACCCGGTGCGTTCCGTGCTGTGGGAAATCCCTGCTGGATTGTTGGATGTTGACGGTGAGGCTGCACACATCGGTGCCGCGCGGGAACTGGCCGAGGAGGCTGATCTTCACGCCGCCCGCTGGGACGTGCTGGTGGACTTGCTGACCTCGCCCGGATGCACCAATGAAACGCTGCGCGTGTTCTTGGCCAGGGATTTGAGTCCCGTTCCGGAGGATCAGCGCTACACCCGCACCGAGGAAGAGGCGGGAATGCACCTGACCTGGATGGACCTTGATGACGCGGTGGCGGCGGTCCTGGCCGGTGACCTTCATTCTCCATCTACGGTGAACGGCGTTTTGGCTACGTACACTGCGCGCGCTCTGAACTGGTCCACCCTGCGTCCTGCGGACAGCCCCATGCCCTACCGTCGAGGCAACTACTGAGAGTCCTCAGCTGTGGCGAGCGGCGCGGTGTTAGCCAGCACCCGCCGTTACAACAAGTGCCCTAGCAGCATGGTGACAAAGCCAAAGTAAATGGCGAGTCCGGCAATATCCTTGATGGACGTGATGATTGGTGCGGACCCTGCCGCTTGATCGATGCCCACCTTGATGAGCACAAACGGCACCAGGAATCCGAGCATGGCCGCCATGGTCATGGCCGCCACGAGGCTCAGCCCCACAGCAAGGCCGAGGGCGGGCATGCCTTGCCACACCGAGGCGATGATGCCGGAGATGATCCCCACCACCACGCCCAGGCTGAATCCCACCCCGGTTTCCTTGAGGAACGCTTTGAGGAAGTGCTGGGTGTCAATGTGACCCAACACCACGCCACGAGCAAACACGGTGGAACTCTGCGTGCCCACGTTTCCGCCCATGTCCATGATGAGGGGGATGAACAGCGCTACTGCTACCACGGATTCGAGGGTTTCCTCAAACCCTTCCATCACGGCACCGGCCAACATCCCAGCCACCACGGTGATGAACAGGAACGGCAAGCGCACCTTCCAGATGCTCCACAACGAACCGTGGACCAGAACTTCGGACCGGGACTCTTCGGTTTTGGTGAGGTCAGCCAAACCAGCGGAGTCATAGATGTCCTCCGTGGCTTCCTCTTCCAGGATGTCAATGGCGTCATCCACGGTGAGGATTCCCACAATGCGCTGCTCTTTGTCCACCACGGGCAGCGCCAGCATGTCCAGGTCACGCAGTTGCTGCGCTGCCTCTTCCTGGTCACACCCCGTGGTCACGGACACCGTGCCTTGGTGCATGATGTCACCCACCAAAGCATCGTCCTCAGCAAGGAGCAACTCCCGAAGGGACAGCACGCCTTCCAACTTTTTAGCCACATCCGTGACATACAGCGTGTAGATAGTCTCTTTATCCGCCGCCTGACGCTTCACCTTGGCCATGGCGGAGGACACCGTTTGGTTCTTCCGGAGAGAGATGAACTCGGGGGTCATCAGACGCCCGGCCGTTTCCCTCTCATACCCCATCAGGATGTTGGTCATGGCGCGCTCATCCGGGGTGAGGCCCTCAATCAGGCGCTTGGCCACGGCCGCAGGCATTTCGTCGAACAATCGCTGACGGGTGTCCGGCGCCAACGCGTTGACAAACTCTTGGGAACGCTCGGCCGTGAGGCCATACATCAGGGACCGCTGTTGATCCGAGTTGAGGTCCTCAAAGGTCCGCAGCGCTTGATCCTTGCCGAGCAGGCGGAAGGCAATAGCGGCCTTTTCGGCCGGGAGGTCATAGAGCGCGTCAAGGATTTCCAGATCCGACGATGCCGCGAGCACGTCCTTCAGTTCATTGACGTGCGGCGAATCAACAAGGGAGATAATGCGTTGTGAGTTCATAACACACCTTCAGGTATACAGGCTAGTAACGCTAGGCGCCGGGCTGTGAGCCGCCAAGCCACTGGCACCCGCCGACGCCCCTTCTGGCGGGGTCCGCGAAGGCCGCCGAAGCCCGCCTCGCACGTTGCACGCCAGATTCCACAACTGTGCAGCGCCGTGTCAGGCGCCTTGGCGGTGTTGCTGGGCGTCGGTGTGGTTGGAGTCGCTAGTATCTCGCAGGGCGCTCACGCACGCGTGACCATCACCCCGGTGAATACATCCACAGGAAAGGGCAGCGGTGACTGACATCAAGCCAACGTCCGACGAGGAAATCATTGCCTCCATCGGCGGATACGAGTACGGCTGGCATGACAGCGATGCCGCAGGTCAGGCCGCCAAGCGGGGACTGAGCGAATCCGTAGTGCGGGAAATCTCAGCCATCAAGGATGAACCGCAGTGGATGCTCGATTTCCGGCTGAAGTCCCTAGGGTTGTTTGACAAGAAGCCGATGCCCACCTGGGGCGCGGACTTGACCGGCATTGACTTTGACGAGATCAAGTACTACGTCCGCTCTACCGAGAAGCAGGCCCAAACCTGGGAGGACCTTCCCGAGGACATCAAGGCCACCTATGACCGTCTCGGCATTCCGGAAGCGGAGAAGCAGCGCCTGGTAGCGGGCGTGGCTGCTCAATATGAGTCCGAGGTGGTGTACCACCAGATCAACACGGAGTTGGAGCGTCAGGGCGTCATCTTCCTGGACACGGACACGGCGCTCAAGGAGTATCCGGACCTGTTCCGGGAATACTTTGCGTCCGTGATTCCAGCCGGAGACAACAAGTTTGCCGCGTTGAACTCGGCAGTGTGGTCCGGCGGATCGTTCATTTACGTCCCTCCCGGTGTCCACGTGGAAATCCCCTTACAGGCCTATTTCCGCATCAACACGGAAAACATGGGCCAGTTTGAGCGCACGCTCATCATTGCCGATGAAGGCTCCTACGTTCATTACGTGGAGGGCTGCACCGCGCCGATTTACTCCACGGATTCCTTACACGCTGCCGTGGTGGAGATTGTGGTCAAGAAGGACGCGCGCGTCCGCTACACCACCGTGCAGAACTGGTCCACCAACGTGTACAACCTGGTCACCAAGCGTGCCACGGCTGCTGAAGGTGCGACGATGGAGTGGGTGGACGGCAACATTGGATCCAAAGTCACCATGAAGTACCCGGCAGTGTTCCTGATGGGCGAGCACGCCCGGGGCGAAACGTTGTCCATCGCCTTTGCGGGGACCGGCCAGCACCAGGACACGGGTTCCAAGATGTTGCATTTGGCACCAAATACGTCGTCGTCCATTGTGAGTAAATCCGTAGCCCGCGGAGGCGGACGCGCGGCGTATCGCGGGCTTGTCCGCATCAACCCGGGGGCGTCCGGTTCAGCCTCCAACGTGCTGTGTGACGCGCTGCTGGTGGATCAAGTGTCTCGCTCGGACACGTATCCGTACGTGGACGTGCGCGAGGATGACGTGTCCATGGGGCACGAGGCCACGGTGTCCAAAGTCAGTGCCGATCAACTGTTCTACTTGATGTCACGCGGTATGCCGGAAACGGAAGCCATGGCCATGATTGTGCGCGGTTTTGTGGAACCCATTGCGCGGGAGTTGCCCATGGAATATGCGCTGGAACTCAACCGATTGATTGAGTTGCAGATGGAAGGATCGGTGGGATGATGGCGGTGTACACCGAACGTCCGCAAGGGTCCCGCGCTGAGCGGCTCACCTCGTTCTCCTTGGACGATATTGCGGTTCCCACGGGACGAGAAGAGGAGTGGCGGTTCACGCCCGTGACTCGGTTGGCTCCGCTATTTGAGCCAGCCCACCATCCTGATGCGGTGACGATGGACGTGTCCTTGGCTCCCGAGGTAGAGGCTGAGGTAGTACCTACCACGGATCCTCGGCTGGGCAAGGCGGGGAAGCCGGGGGACCGTACGGCGGTGGCGGCCTGGAACGCGACGCAACAAGCCGTGGTGGTGACCATTCCGGAGGGTGTGGCAGCCTCCGAGGTGACCACCCTGGATGTTCGTGCGCTGACGTCCGATCCTGAGGTAGTGCAGATCCTGGTGCATGCCAAGCCACATTCGCAGGCTGTGGTAGTGCTGGATCACCACGGTGTGGGGACGGTCAACGAGACTGTGGAAATGGTGGTAGAGGATCACGCAGACCTCACCGTGGTAGCAGTGCAGGATTGGGATGACGGTGCCATCCATGCCTCCTCCCATCGCTCAGTGCTGGGTGAAGGGGCACGGCTGAAGCATGTGGTGGTGACCTTTGGGGGAGACGTAGTGCGCGTGACCCCGGATGCTTCCTTCCTGGCTGAAGACGGCAACGTGGAGATGGTGGGGCTGTACTTTGCTGACGCCGGACAACACCTGGAGCACCGGCTCTTTGTGGACCACAGCCAACCCAACTGTGTGAGCCGCGTAACGTACAAGGGTGCTCTCCAGGGTGCGGGAGCGCACGCCGTATGGGTGGGGGATGTGCTCATTCAGGCAGCGGCCACCGGGACGGACACCTATGAACTCAACCGCAACCTGGTGCTGACCAAGGGGGCACGGGCGGATTCCGTGCCGAACCTGGAAATTGAAACGGGCGAAATTGAAGGTGCCGGGCACGCCTCGGCCACGGGCCGCTTTGATGACGAGCAGTTGTATTACCTGATGAGCCGCGGCATTACCGAACCCGAGGCAAGACGCCTGGTGGTCCACGGATTCTTTGCCGAGTTGCTTAGCGATATTGACATTCCCGAGGTCAAGGAACGTCTCTTGGCTTCCATTGAAGAGGAACTAGAACACTCCATGACGGCCATGACGAGCGGGGGGAAGTAACCCATGACAACCTTGACCATTGCCGATCTCCAGGTAGGTGTGGCCACCAAAGACGGTCACAAGGAGATCCTTCGCGGCGTGGACTTGACCGTGAACTCCGGTGAAACCCACGCCATTATGGGGCCCAACGGCTCCGGCAAGTCCACCTTGGCCTCAGCGCTGGCCGGGCACCCCAAATTCGAGGTGACCGGTGGCAGCGTCACGCTGGATGGCGAGGACGTCCTGGCCATGACGGTGGACGAACGCGCGCGAGCCGGAATGTTCCTGGCCATGCAATACCCCGTGGAGGTTCCCGGAGTCTCCGTAGCCAACTTCCTGCGGACCGCCAAAACGGCGGTTGCTGGCAGCGCGCCTCCTCTACGAACGTGGGGGAGGGAAGTCAAAGACGCCATGGAGCGCCTACGCATTGATGACGCCTTCTCTCAGCGCAGCGTGAATGAAGGCTTCTCCGGTGGAGAGAAGAAGCGCCACGAGATCCTCCAGTTGGAACTGCTGAAACCGCGCATTGCCATTTTGGATGAGACGGATTCCGGCTTGGACGTGGACGCACTCCGGGTGGTGTCCGAGGGTGTCAACCGCGCCCAGGCCGCCACAGACGTAGGCGTCATCCTCATCACTCACTACACGCGCATCCTGCAATACATCAAGCCAGACTTTGTTCACGTGATTATTGAGGGAAAGATGGTGGATGAGGGAGGTCCAGAACTGGCCGACCGCTTGGAGGCTGAAGGCTATGACCGCTACTTTGCCTGATTTCTCCGAGTTACGGGACGAGTTCCCCGTTCTCGGCCGCACCGTGCGTGATGACAAGCCGTTGGTGTATCTGGACTCCGCCGCCACCGCGCAAAAGCCCCGCGTGGTGCTGGACGCCATGATGGACTTCTATGAGAAGTACAACGCCGCCGTTCACCGAGGCGCCCACCAGTTGGCGGAAGAAGCTACCACAGCCTATGAGGACTCACGCTCCGCCGTGGCCTCCTTTGTGGGGGTGGAAGGCGACGAGATTGTATGGACGTCCGGAACGTCCGCAGCCATCAACACTGTGGCCTACGGGTTTGCGAATGCTTCCGGGGTGCTCGGTGCTTCTGGGATGCCAGGTGCTTCTGGGGTACTCGGTGGCTCGGGTGGGAGCGCTGGCGGACTGGGTGCCGGTGCCTCACGGTTCGCCTTGAACGAGGGGGACGAGATTGTCATCACCGAAGCCGAGCATCACTCCAACCTGGTTCCCTGGCAACAGTTAGCCGCACGGACCGGAGCCACGTTGAAATGGTTGGGTCTCACCGACGATGGCCGCATTGACATCAGTGACATTGAGGACGTCATCACGGACCGCACGCGCATTGTCTCCTTTGCGCACGCCTCCAATGTGACCGGTGCTATTGCCCCCGCTGAGGCGATCCTTGACGCCGCCCGCGCCGTGGGCGCGTACACCGTGCTGGACGCCTGCCAAACTGTGCCGCACATGCCAGTGAACCTTGCTGACCTTGACGTGGACTTTGCCGCGTTCTCTGCGCACAAGATGTTTGGCCCCACCGGAGTGGGGGCACTGTTTGGCAAGCGCGAACTCCTGGAAGATCTGCCTCCCGTGTTCACCGGAGGCTCCATGGTGGAACGGGTGACCATGACGGACTTCACCTGCGCTCCACCACCGGCTAAGTTTGAGGCCGGCACCCAAATGATAGCCCAGGTGATCGGCTTTGCCGTGGCCACGCGCTGGTTGTCCACCCACGGGATGGACGCCATTGCTGCCCATGAGGCGGGCTTGGTCAAGGAGTTGCTCCGCATCCAAGAGATTCCCGGTGTACGCATCATCGGTCCCACCGATGCCACGGATCGCTTGGCTGTGGTGGCCTTCGTAGTGGATGGAGTTCATCCCCATGACGTGGGACAAGTGCTCGATGATGCCGGGATTGCGGTGCGCGTGGGGCACCACTGCGCCCAGCCACTGCATCGCCGGTTCAACGTCCCCGCTACGGCGCGCGCCTCCGCATCCGTGTACACGTCCCTGTCCGATGTTCAAGCCCTCCGTGAGGCACTCGCGGATGTGCGGACGTTCTTTGGGATGGATGACGCATGAGTGAACTCGCAGCGATGTACCAGCAGGTCATCCTGGACGCCGCGAAACACCCCGTAGGAAAAACCCTGGACCCGGCGCTCGCGGACTCTGACCCCTCGCCGTCTTCACCTGCTGACGTCCGGATGGTTGAGCCAGGTCCCGACATTCGGGTGGTTGAGCCAGGTCGCGAAGCGACCGACGGTCGAAACCCCCGCACTGTTGGCACCTCCCACCAATACAACCCCATCTGCGGCGATGAAATTACCCTCCGCGTTGTCGTCGACCATGACCACATTGCTGACGTGCAATGGATGGGCCAGGGGTGCTCCATCTCTCAGGCGTCCGCCTCCATCATGGTAGGCCTGACGCAAGGCAGCACCGTGGCCAGCGCACAGCACCTGGATTCCCTCTTCCATGATCTGATGAACTCGCGTGGGAAGGGTCTGGAGAATCCCGCAGATGAGGATGCTCTAGAGGATGCCAACGCCTTTGTGGGAACCTCCCTGTTCCCCGCTCGAATCAAGTGCGCGCTGCTCGGGTGGGCAGCGCTGAAGGATGCCCTACTACGCGCTGGAGTGACGCTGTGACTGTTGACACAAACCACGAACCGCACCTGCCCGTGGTGACCAAGGTCCCCACACAAGAGCAGGTCATTGAGGCCATTCAGGACGTAATTGACCCGGAACTCGGGATCAACGTGTATGACTTGGGCCTGGTGTACGGCATCCACATTGACGAGGATGGTTTCACCTCCGTGGACATGACACTCACCTCAGCGGCATGCCCGCTCACGGACATGCTGGAGGATCAAGTCTCCTTAGCGTTGCGGAATATCACTAACGGCCACACGCTCAACTGGGTGTGGATGCCCCCGTGGGGTCCGGACAAAATCACCGACGAAGGCCGCGAACAACTCCGTATGCTCGGCTTCAACCTGTAGCGCGACCAACTCACCGGCGAGTGTTGTTGGTACTCGATAATGCGGGCACAGTAGTGCTAGACACTATGGTACTTGAGGGCACTTTGCCATCCCGTGTGGCTGAGGTGTGAGATGGCGCTGGCCAGTTGAGGACATGGCCGGTAGTGGCCGCAGAATTTCCTTGACAGGAGGCAACTCAGTGCGGAACAGTTGTCAGTGACAACAATGGTGCCGATGCGCGTGTTGCTACCGGGGTCTAGCACCTTTCTTTCAACGACGAAAGGAACCGGAGTGTTTAGGAAATGTTCGAAGAGGAACATCATCGCCTCGATAGGTGTGTGTGGCATGGTAATGCTGGCTTTCGTAGCAGCCGGTATTGGTCCGGGAGAGACAGATTTCGAGTCGATAGATCGTTCGTCGTCAACGAGCCAGATTGCATTCACGGGCCCTGGTGTAAGCGATGTGCCGGATAATGAGGCAAAGTCGGGGGAAATAGAAGCCCTCGTATGCGAAGGACCGCTCATTGTTACTCGTTCAAAGCTGTACTCCAGCGATGACGTCCAGCCCTTGTCTAGGAAACTCATGTCAGGAGAAGTGGTTGATGCACTGCGTGCGATAGCACGACGTGATGCGTTTGTGGCACCGGTGATTGCCGAGGCAAGAGTCGCTGGCGACAGGTCTGAGGTATTGGGAACCGTCGAGTACGTGTCTGACGATTCTGTGTATTTTGGATATGGTTCACGCGGTGAGTTGACCTCTGTTTCCACATTCGTCATGGTTGACGGACAACCGGAGATAGCTGAGTACTCAGCGTGTTCAACGAGCGAGATGACTGAAGCGCCCGATGAATTCCTTCACGGTGAAGACATCGTCCCTCATCCCACCGAGGAAGGGTAAGCATTATGCAAGATGCAATGCAGAGATCGTTCACAACAAGGATTCTTGCTGCCGTGCTAGGTGGCGCACTACTCGCAGTGGTCGTGAATCCGACTGCGACAGCCGCTAAATGGCAAGATCCCCCGCCAGTAGGAGCGACTCGGAATCCTGTCATTGTTCGCGACACTACAGTGTCTAACGCGGTGCTCGCTCCGATTATCACGGGGTCAGACCAGGTGGACCTGGGTGATTGTCAGCAACGCTGTAGCGAAGCAGAAGCCTACGCGTCATGGTGGGCCGTTACGCCAGCACCTGGCACTGGGGGCAGAGGTAACTGGAAGTGCTGCCGGTTTTCAGCATGATGATTGCGGTGGCGCAACGGGGACAGGGTTCGCCTTCCAGGTAACCCACCTTGAAATCGTCGCGCCCTTCACCGCCCCATCCGCCGGGTTGCCCATGGAAGTCCTTCTCCCACTCAAAGCTACCGCGATCCCGCGAGGCGCCGAGCACCTTCTGGATAGCGCCGTACAGGCCCAGAACCTCGGCCTCGGTCATCGCAGAAATCTTGGTTTGCGGGTGGAGGCGCGCTTCCCACAGGATGTCATGGGCGTACATATTGCCAATGCCGCCAATGTTCTTCTGGTTGAGCATGAAACTCTTCACCTGGGTGCGTTTTCCGCTCAGCAGTTGTGCAAAGTATTCCTCCGTGAACGCTGAGTTGAACGGGTCCAGGGCCACATCTTTGTACGACGGATGGTTGTCCACGTCTGCTGTGGGGCACAGGTGGAACATGCCGAACCACCAGAACTTGGCCGTGTAAAACGTTCCGTCCGTGAACACCACCTTGATCTGGTATTTCTCCGGGTCTGGCGTCCCGGCCTCGGCAAAGATCACATCGGCACCCATGCCGTAGTTGAGCAGAATCGTCTCGCCGTTGTCCAGAGTGTGCGTGATCCACTTGCCGCGATACTGAACGCGGGTCACGGCGGCACCGCGAATCCGAGCCACCAATTCGTCGGGCGGGATATTGCAGCACTTTTCTTGGAGGATCACCACATCCGCCATGACGCGCCCGCGCAGGGTCTCATCCATTTGTGCTGTGTACTTGGCAATTTCCGGCAACTCAGCCATGGGGCTCCTCCTTCACAGGTAGACCGCGCAGCATACCGGCCACCCGCAGGTATCACCAAACCATCACTTTCCTATCACCAGACCGTCCTGGGGGTGCCGTGGTACCCGTATGACCCCTCGTACGCGTACCATCGCACCCCCACAGGGGGGAGTGGGGCGTGTGAGGGGGTGCGATGAGCGTGGCGGGTGGGGGTTGTGTGAGGCAATGGACGTCTGATTCAGGCAGCCTTGCGCGGCATGGCCAGAACCACTGCGCCGCAGATCACTAACGCGGCGATCACGGTGGGCCACGAGATGGCACCCTGGCGCACCGCATCAATGAGGATGCTAGTCAGCATTTGTCCCCCTACCAGGGATAACGTCATCATGAATACGCCGAGCCTGCGCACCGCCCACGCGGAAATTACCGTGGCAATGGCACCGAGTGGACCACCTAAGTACAGCCACCACTGGTGAACGCCCGGCAAGGAGAGCCCACTGAGTCCGCCCCACGCGGAGGACAGCAACAAGAACAGGGTGACGCCCACCGTTCCACCCGTTACAGCAGTGAGGGCCGGGGTCACGGGATCACCCACCAGCCCCGTCACAAACCCGGTTCCGGCCTGTTGAATGCACATGATGATGCCGCCTATCAGCAGTGCCACGCCGATTCCCACGGTGACCCACAGGGTGGTACCCCCATCATCAGCGCCAGCGCTACCTGAACCGCCCCCAACACCGCCGGTCACGGCAATCACTAATCCCACCAGCGCCACGAGCCCGGCCATCGCGCGCGGAGCAGTGAGCGGCAGGGGATGGTCACGGCCAATGCCCTTGGTGTCAAAGGCAAGCCCGCCGAGGGTCTGACCTGCAATGGAGCACACCGAAGCAATGGCTGCTCCCACCAGGGGAACACCACCGGCCATACCGAGAACCAGGGGCACACCCGCCAGTCCAAAGGCAAACCACGCCCAGTTCCCCTTGGTGCGAATCGCGGACACGGTGTGACCGGCCCTTCCTGTCACCACCACAACAACAATGAGGGACACCAGGGCGCCAATGTAGGCCACCCATCCGGAGAGAATCATGCCCGCGCCCGCCTCAGAGAGATCACCGTTGATCACACTTTGGAAAGCCAGCACGGCACCCACCATGGCAGCACCCGCAACGGGCAGAACCGGTGAGCGGTGGGTGGCATCAGTCATGCCATCAATCCTAGAAGCGCTCATCTACTCCCGCAGTGTTAGCCTGCCAGTATGGCCCGCTACTTTGATCTCCACCCGGTGACCCCTCAGGCGCGATCCGTGGCGCAAGTGGTAGCCATGCTCCGCGAGGGTGCGCTCATCGCCTACCCCACGGATTCCGGGTACGCGCTGGGCTGCACCATGGAGAACCATGAAGGGCCGGATCGCATCCGGCGGATTCGCCGGCTCTCCTCCCGGCATGACTTCACCCTGGTGTGCGCCAGCTTCGGTCAACTCGGCCAACTGGTCCGTTTGGGGAACTCGGCGTTCCGGGCCATCAAGGCCTCCACACCCGGCCCGTACACCTTCATCCTTCCCGCCACGGGTGAGGTTCCCCGGCGTCTGGCCCACCCCAAGAAGAAAACCGTGGGAGTCCGGATTCCTGACAACGCCGTATGCCAGGCACTCCTGAGCGAGTTGGGCGAGCCGTTGCTGTCCTCCACGCTCATCCTTCCTGACCATGAGGACAGTCCCACGGATGGCTGGAGTATCAAGGAGCAGTTGGAGCACGTTCTCGATGCCGTGGTGGATGCCGGTGAGGTCATCGCTCAGCCCACCACGGTGGTGGATTGGAGTGAGGACTATCCCGAGATTCGACGATACGGCTCGGGTGACACCGCGCGGTTCGAGTAGTACCCCTGTGTCCCGTGTTTCCAGCCGAAAATTTCGCCCCCGTAGTTTCGTCGGATAAGATGACCCATCATGCCTCGTGACACCACTCGCCCGCCCTTGCCGCCTATGAAGGGCACCACCAAAGCCCGCCTCATCGCGGTGGACGTGGTGTGCGCCCCCCTGCTCCTGGTCTGCACCGCGATCACCGCCGCCTCGGTGGCCTCCGGAGCCACGGGCGCCGCCGTATTCTTTGGCGTGCTGTCACTCATCCCGCTAGCAGGGAGCCTCCTCAATCACATCAGCGTGTATCGCAAGCGCCGCAAGGTGGCTGATGCCGGTCACGTCAAGATTCAACGGAGCGTTTTTTCCGACGACGATCACCTCGGCTCGGTCCAAGCGCAACTGGCACAGTTGCGCAGCCTGAGCATCCAGTACACGGGCAAGCAGCAGTACCGCGTTCCGCAAGGTCAGATTGCGGGTTTGATCAACGCCACCGTGGGGGACGTGCAAGAGTTCTTCCGCCTGCTGCAAGTCAAGGGTACGGAACAACAGAGACGCCTTGCGGCAGTGGAGTATGACTCCACGCTGTCCAAGT